>CAMCME010000048.1 GCA_945875925.1 Rickettsia typhi
TTCACTGAACTTTGTACTCATATTTTTTACTCCAAAAAAGATTATTGTTAAATGATCAATATTTTAACAAAAAAGCTGACGCTTAATCGTAAATATTGATCGCTTAAAATTCTCTCCTGAAGTTGGGGGATTTTTGGGGGCTAGGACAATTATTCGCTCAATTCAAGAAGATGATTTGGGCCATATGAATGATTTGATGGGAAATGAAGAAGTAATGCGCTTTGTTGGCGCGGAAGGCGCCAGAGATGAAGAAAGAATTTCTAGAACTGCCAGTGGTGCTTTAGAAATGAGGCCGCGAGCTTTTTTTGAACTTGATTTGCAGAGATTAGTGGAAGCTCCAAAATCAGGCGTAGCTTCTAATCACGAAGCAGTTACGGTGGGAGAAGTTTCAACACAGGGTCGCGAAGTTTCTAAAAAAAGTGCAACAATGGATGTGTAATTAATTAATCAATAAAGCCAAAATATGACGCAAAATATCCCAGATTTTATTTACGGAACGGCTTGGAAAAAAGAGGCAACAACTGATTTAGTTGATCTAGCTTTAAAATGTGGATTTCGGGCCATCGACACTGCAAATCAGGCCAAACATTATTCTGAAATTTTGGTTGGCGAAGCTCTTTTAAAAAACGGCGTAGCTCGCGAAGAAGTTTGGTTACAGTCAAAATTCACTTCAATTGATGGTCAAGATAATCGCCTGCCTTACGACCCAAAAGCCAATATCGTCACTCAAGTAAAACAATCTTTCGCTAGTTCTCTTGAACATTTATGCACCGATTATTTAGATTCTTATTTATTGCATGGACCCTACAATTATCCGCTTTTAGGGGCTGAAGATTTTGAAGTTTGGAAAGTTTTAGAAGAGCTGCATCATTTAGGCAAAGCCAAGATGATTGGCATCAGCAATGTGAATTTAAAACAGTTAGAAATGTTGGTGGCAGAATCAGAAATCAAGCCATCATTTGTGCAAAATAGATGTTATGCAAATAGAGGTTGGGATTTGGGGGTTCGTGAATTTTGTCAAAGAAATAATATTCACTATCAAGGATTTTCACTTCTAACCGCCAACCCTGAAATTGTGCAAAGCCCAGAATTAGCAATGCTTGCCAATAAATATAAAGTAGAATCTGAGCAAATTATTTTCCGCTTCTCAAAACAAATCGGCATCATCGCCTTAACAGGAACAAGCAGCGAAATTCATATGAAAGAGGATTTGAAGATTTTTGATTTTGAGCTATCTGAAGAAGAAGTGAGATTGATAAAAAATATTGGAAGGGCGCAAGCTTGATGTCAATATCAAACAAAATTTGAAATTATGAATTATTTCTACAAAACAATGAAATCGCCAGTTGGCGAGTTAAAATTAGTTGCCAGCAACCAAGGATTAAGCGCAATTCTTTGGGAAAATGATGACTCAAAAAGACTAAAACTTACAAATCTTAGTGAAGACAAAACCCATCCAACACTTCTAAAAACCGAAGCGCAATTGCGCGAATATTTTGCGGGCAAAAGAAAAAAATTCGACCTTGATTTAGATTTTCAAGGAACGGAATTTCAGAAAAAAGTCTGGCAAATTTTGCTAAATATTCCTTACGGCGAAACTAAAAGTTATGGCCAAGTTGCTAAAGAAATTGGCAACCCAAAAGCCTCACGCCCAGTTGGTGCGGCTAATGGTAAAAATCCAATTGCTATAATTGCCGCTTGCCACCGAGTTATTGGTTCATCAGGAAAATTAACTGGATTTGCGGGCGGCTTAGAAGTGAAAGCTTACTTGTTAGAGCTTGAGAAGAATAATTTATAATTCCCTACAAACTGTCATCCCGAACTTTAGTGAGGGATCTCTTTAGGTTCTTGCTATAATCTCCTGAGATCTCTCGCTAACTCTCGAGATGACAACAGGTCTATATTAAAAATAACATGGAAAACATCATCACGCGTTACAAATTAACCATTGAATATGACGGCACTGACTATTGCGGATTTCAAAAACAAACGGCAATTGAAGAAAATTCCGTAGAAGAAATTTTGGAAGAAGCTGTTTTTAAAATGACTCAAACCAAAATAAAAATCTTTGTTTCAGGCCGCACTGATGCTGGTGTTCATGCGCTTGCCCAAGTTTTGCATTTCGATTTAAATAAAAAATTTCAGCCATTTCAAATTGCTGATGCTTTAAATAATCATTTGCTTGGTGAAAAAATTTCGGTGCTGAAATGTGAAATTGTTGATGAAAATTTTCACGCCAGATTTGGCGCCAAAATGCGTCACTATCTTTACAAAATTACCAACCGCCGCGCGCCCTTGGCACTAGACAAAACGCGTTCTTGGCATGTGGTTAAAAATCTTGATATTGAATTGATGAAAGAAGCCGCAAAATTTCTCATCGGCGAACATGATTTTTCTTCTTTCCGCGACTCCAAATGTCAATCACAAGTGCCAATTCGTGGCATCGAAAAAATCGAAATCACCAAACAAGGTGACGAAATTCTAATCCAAATCAGCGCCAAATCTTTCATGCATCACATGGTGCGCAACATTGTGGGAACTCTATTTTGGGTTGGCAGCCAAAAAATTTCGCCTAACGAAATGCAAAAAATCTTATCTTCCAAAGACCGCACCAAATCTGGACCCAACGCACCTGCGCATGGTTTGTATTTTTTGGGAGCGGATTATTAACTGGGTAATTAATATCTTATTTTATGGGGTTAAATTTGCTTCTGCAGGGAAGCTATAAATGAATTGCATAATCATCCCGATGAAGACAATAACTTCGTTAGCATTTGCATTTGTCATAATTTTTATTTCATGATTTGCTTCATTGCCTTTGCTTCTAATTTTATCTACCCACGGTTTACTATTCGGTGGTGTAAAATTTTTACTAACCAAATAATCCACATAGCTAACAAAGTTTAATCCTTCTTGCGCTCCTTGTTCTACGGCAATATGCATTAACAATTTTCTGCAGCCTAATATTGCTAAAGTATCTGCTCCTAGAGAAGTCGAATTGCGAATTTCGTTATATAATTGAGATATTTCTTGTGGAAGGTGTTTTATATCCGATCCTATTGCAACTCCGGGAATTTGAATTTTTTCACGAATGTTATGATTATTATCGAAGTGATGTTCAAAATATGTTGGTCTATCGCAATAGTGGCAGATGTATACAAAGGATTGGCAGTGTAAACCATGATGTTTTTTTTGATGATATAAGACTAGAAGAATATCCATTATTTGAGGCTAAGGCAATGCCACATCCTAAGTGCCCACATGTATATTTATTTGAAGTTATTTGCGATGAATTAGTCCAGTATGTCATAAATATTAAGTTTGATTAAAGAACAATAAATTGACATATTAAATAACAATTTATAAAAAACCAACTCTTCGGTTAATCTTGTAAAATATTCAATTCAAGGATTCTCTACAGAAATACAATCACTTCCGTTATGCAAAACTACAATCCCACAAAAGTCGGAGAGCGCATTAAATCATTGCGTGAAGCCGCATCAAAATCACAAGAAGAAGTGGCGAATTATTTGGAGATTCCGCGGCCTTCAGTTTCGCAAATGGAAAATGGGCAGCGGTTTTTGTCGTCTATTGAATTGGCAAAATTGTCGGAGTTTTTTTTGGTGCCAATTGACCAGATTTTATTTGGCGCGGGGGAAGAAAAGAAGAAATTTCCAGTTAAAAATGTTAAGAAATCTAAATCTAGAACTGCCTTCAAACTTAATGAAGCAAAGTTCAAAGAGATTTTGCTTTATGTTTTAAGTCAAACCGCAAATCGCCCAAATGTTGGTGAGACGGTGCTTTATAAGCTGTTATATTTTTGTGATTTTAACTATTACGAAAAATATCGCGAAGCAATGACGGGTGCAACTTACATCAAGAATAGATTTGGGCCCACACCAACCGATTTTAAAAAAATTATACAGAAAAGTTTAGGCAAAGAAATTGCCATTGATAAAAATAAATATCATGGATTTGAGCAGACTCGTTATTTGGCATTAAGGCCAGTTGACCTTAGGAAAATCAATGGTGCAGAGAAAGAAGTAATTGATGATGTGGTTGCAAAATTAGCTTCGATGAGTGCCAAACAAATTAGCGAATATTCACATGATGATACGCCTTGGTTGACAACAAAAGACGGCGAAGAAATTGATTACCAATTGGTCTTTTACCGCTCTCCTGCTTACTCTGTGGGAGAATATGATGAATTGTAATCTTTAAGCCTAGTCATGCACCACATGAAAAAAATTACCTTTAAAGAACTTCCAGAATTTCAAAAAGATTTTAAAAGATTGGTTAAGAAATATCCGTCTTTGCCAAATGATCTTGAGCTTCGCAAGTCAGTATTAGAGCATTTTCCCAAAGGTCGTGGAATCGATGTTGATCAAATTCCTAACTTAAAAATTCACAGTAAAATTTATAAAGCGCGCATTGAATGTAGGTCTTTGAGACAAGATTCTCTAAGGCTGATTTATTGTTACGATGAAGATATTTCAGTAATCACAATGATCGAAATTTATTTTAAAGGTGAGCAAAAGTTAGAAAGTCGGGATCGAATTTTTAACAATTTTTCTTGAAGTGCGAGCCTATTTTAAAAATCAAATCACCACTTAAAATCATGAAAAAATCATTTTTTATAGCTCTAATTTTAACTACATTCTTTCACTTCCCAGCTTTCGCCGAATCAACGCAGAAACCACAAATCCAACTAGCAAATCTTTATCACGAAGGAGTTGATGTAACAAAATATTTAGTTAGTGAAAAGCTTGATGGCGTGCGCGCTTACTGGGACGGTAAGAAATTGGTTTCGCGGGAAGGCACTGTTTACAATGCCCCGAAATGGTTTGTGGCTGATTTTCCGAAAACACATTTGGAAGGAGAATTATGGATTGCTCGCGGAAAATTTGAGGAAGTTTCGGGAATTGTGAGAAAAGAAGATCCTGAGGAAGAAGGCTGGAAAAGGGTTCATTTGATGTTGTTTGATATGCCGCAAAGTAAGGAAATTTTTGAAAAGCGTTATGAAGATATGAAAAATTTGGTGGCGAAATCAGGTTCAAAATATTTGCTAGTGATTGAACAAAAAGAAATTACAGACCATAAAACTTTGATGAAACAGCTGCACGAAATGGTAAAAAATGGTGGCGAAGGATTAATGCTGCACCGCAAAGACGCTTTATATCAAGCAATTCGCAGTGATGATTTATTAAAATTAAAAACCTTTGAAGATGCCGAAGCCACAGTGATTGCGCATATTGCGGGCAAAGGAAAATATGTAGGCGTGATGGGCGCGCTGTTGGTTGAAAATGATGAAAAACAACGCTTCAAAATTGGTGGTGGATTTAGCGATGAACAAAGAAAATCTCCGCCAGAAATTGGCAGCAGAATTACTTATAAATTTTTCGGAAAAACTAAAAATAACAAACCGCGCTTCGCTAGTTTTATGAGGGTGCGGGAAGAGTTTTAAGAATGATGAACTACAAAATAATTGCCCTAAATTAGTTAATAAATAATTTGGTAATGCTCTAAAAAATTTGTGATATAGCGCTCCATATCAATCATAATGGGTAAGTAATTTGTCAGTGAGAATTAAATCTTTTATCTGGGTTTTGCTGGCTTGTTTCTTGGGAGCGTTTTTTGCTCTAGGAATTTCGGCTTTGGCTCATCTTGTTCCTTGGAAATTTGAACAAAAACTTTCTCACTTATTCTCGCTTGAGCGCCATGATAAAATTTGTCACGGCACTTTAGAAAGTAGAGTGATTTTAGCAAAATTGACGGGCCGCCTTCATTCTTTATATCCCAAAGATTCTGATTTTTCGATTGATGTTTTTGTGGTGCAAGATGATCAGGTTAATGCTTATGCCACGCTTGGTGGAGTAATTTTTCTTCACTCAGCTTTGCTTGAACAAGCTCAATCACCAGAAGAAGTTGCGGTAGTTTTAGCTCATGAAATTGCCCATGTCAGCAATCGCCATATTTTAGAAGGTTCTTTAGTTCACATTTTAACCATTGAAGGAATTAAAATAATGCTTTCAGGACAGCCTTCCGCTAGCTCTAATTTAGCGCGTTATTTTTTAGATATGAATTTTACTAAAAGACAAGAAGTGCAAGCAGATCAAGAGGGCCTAAACAGATTGAAACAAGCGCAGATTAGCAACAGCGGAATTAAAGATTTTTTTAAACGCATGGAACAAAATAATTTTGCCGCAGAATTTCTTTCAGAGCATCCTTCTAATAAAGCTCTCGTAGAAATGGCAAGCAAGATTGGTGATTACGACACTAGGTCAATTATGAACCAAGATGAATGGAAAATTTTACAGAATTTTTGCAAATAATTTTCTGCAGAAATATTTGGAGGGTTGAGATTTTATTTAGTGGTTGTGGATATTTTTAATTAGGAAGCTTTTTAGCTCAGCCTAGTTTTTATGATTTAATCATTTTTTCTAAAGACTGAATTTTTTGAAGATCTGCGACTCCTTCTTTTTTCCACAAAATTTTCCCGTCTCTATTAATTAACAAAGCGTAAATTTTGTCTTCTTGCATTTCGGTTATTTTGAAAAATTGCTCGCGATTGGTGTAAACTGTGATGGTGCGTTTTCTTGCTTCATTGCTTGGAATTCCAAGGCGCATGGCGTTATTAACCCACATTCTTTTTAAAGTAGAAACTTCATAGATCAGAGGAATTTCATAGAAATTTAAATTTTTATTTTCCTTCAAAACTGGCTCTATTGCTTTAATCCAGCTATCTACTTCACTTTGCTGTTCACGCTTAAATGCAACAATCACCAGGTTAAATTTGTTATTGAAAACCGCGGGTAATTCTTGCTTTTCGCCATCAAGATCAATTCCAGTTATTTTTGGAAAGTAGTTGTTTTTATTGGCTTCAATTTTTGAATTTTCACCAGCACCTATTGTGCAAGCTTGTAAAGCGATTAACATGATAAGGAGTTTTATTTTTTTCATAAAATTTAGATTAAGTTTGTTAGATACCAAATCTAAGAATCTACAGATATTTGATTTGTTATAGAAGTGTTTAGTTTAGATTTTTGATAATAAATTCTTCAAATGAGTTTACCGAGGCATTGTCATTTTTATGCTTAAGTAATGAAAAATGGCTGTCTTTAAGTTCAGGTAACAAAGATGATCTGATAATTTTGATTTCAGGTGGAATAATTGTATGAGGAAGAACTGTAATTCCTAATCCAGCTCCAACTGCAGCTATTTTCCCTGCGTAACTATTGCTAGAAAAAGATAGGCGCCATTTAATTTTCTTTTTCTCAAGAGAATTAATGGCTTTTTCGCGGTAGAGACAAGGTTTTGGAGATAAAACAAGTGGAATCGGCTCACCCTTTTTTACCAATCTAGAATCTCCAGCCCATTCAAGCTTTTCAGAAAGCAATTCTAATTCATGTTTGAACTCATGTGGTGGTCTCATTTTAACAACCGCCAAATCAAATTCTTGGTGCTTGAATTTTTCGTATAAATTAAGAGTTAAATCGCATTCTATGTTCAGCAAAATTTTCGGATGTATTTGTGAAAATTCTCGCAAAACATCATAAAGAAAAACGCTGGCAAAATCTTCTGTCACACCAAATCGCACTTCTCCTTTTAATTCGGGCTCTTTAAAGCAATCAATTGCTTCGCGGTGCAAAGCAAAAATCTGCCTGATATATCCCAAAAAAATCTCACCTTCATTTGTTAAGGAAAATATTTTTCCTCTCACAAATAGCTGCTTTCCAACAAAATTTTCTAACTTGGCAATTTGCTGACTAACTGCCGATTGAGTTCTGCCAACGCGGGCAGCTGCTTTGGTAAAACTTCCAGTCTCGGCAACGGCGATAAAACATTGGGCTGATATGGTATCAATAGACATAAGATTTTCTAATATTTGTTATAAGAATTATGAGTTTTACTTTCGTAACAAGAAAATCTTATATAATCAATTGGTTGTCGCGCAGTGGATTAATAGCCAATATCTGTTTTCAACAAGGATGATGAAAAGCTTATCATGAACCATTAAGATTAACGACATTTGTTCACGCCCCAATAAGATTTATCGATAAAGCGATTTACAAAAATGAAATATTGCAGAAACTTTTTGGAAATAGCTGGTTCATGTGCTTTGTTTAGATCCCCAAAATAATAAAATTTATTCACTTCAGAAAGACTTAATTTGGAAGGAATATCAACAATAAATAAACTAAAATGAGTCAGTTTAATTCAGAAGAATTCAGCAAAAACAGCGATGAGAAAGCTAAAGATCTAAAAATTTTACCTTTTCTAAAAAATATTCTTGCTAAGGAATCTTCATTATTTTGGATGAGTGCAATTTATGGACTTGCGATCAGTTTTCTTTCTCTGGCAGTTCCTCTTTCGGTGCAATTTCTAATTAACTCTGTTTCATTTACAGCATTGATGCGCCCTACATTTGTTTTGGGCGGCGTGTTATTAATTTTACTGATATTTTGGGCTGCTTTAAACGCTTTGCAATTTTTTGTTACTGAAGTTTTTCAATCTAGATTTTTTGTAAGAATCTCTTCTGAGGTAACGATTTTGCTTTTAAAAGAAAAAAAACAAAACCCTGAAAAAAGCGAAGTTGTAAATCGATTTTTTGAGACGATTACAATTCAGAAAACTATTCCAAAATTTCTTACCAAAACTTTCTCGACAATTTTGCAAGGCGCAGTTGGTTTAGTTGTGGTCAGTTTTTATCATCCAATATTTTTTATTTTTAGCTTAGCAATTGTGGTTTCTTTGTGGCTAATCTGGTCACGATTCTATAAACAAGCCGTTACTAACTCGCTTGATAAAAGCCAAATAAAATATGATATTGCGCATTGTCTTGAAGAAATTTCACAAAGTAAAAATTCTGTTAATTTAGGCGTTGAGCAAAAAATCAATGATCTTACTGGAAAATATTTGAATAGTCGGAAAATGCGTTTCAGAAGCCTATTTGCACAAGTAGTTTTGTTGCTGGCTCTTTATGTCTTTGCTAGTGTTTCTCTTATTGTCATTGGTGGTTGGTTGGTTTTGAAGGGCCAATTAACAATTGGTCAATTAGTTGCGGCAGAATTGATTTTATCTGCTTTGCTTTACAATTTCTCGGCGCTTGGTCGCGACTTAGAAAGTTTTTATGACCTTGTGGCGTCATGTCAAAAATTATCAAAATTTTATAATTTTTCTATTGAGAAAAAAGATTTTGAGCCATTCACAAATTTTAATAATATCAAAACTCCTAAGCCGTTAAAAATTTTACCAAAAATAATTTTAGTTTTTTTGGGTTTAACAATTTTAATTTTAGGCTTAACGCCATGGCAACAAACTTCCAAAGGCTTTGGTCATATTATTGCAACTGATCCTAATGATCGCGCTCAAAATATTAATGCACCGATCAATGGCAGAATTAAGAAATGGTATGTTAAAGATGGAACGGTTGTGAAAAAAGATGATAAGCTGGTTGAAATTGTCGATAATGATCCGTTGATTTTAGAAAGAATAAAATCAGAGCGCGATGCCAAAAAGCGCAAATTTCAAGTAAGTCAAATTGCTTCTCAAACCTCTAAAATTAACTATCAACGCCAAGAAGAACTTTTTAATAAAGGTTTAAGTTCGCGCAGAGATTTTGAAGAGGCCAAGATTGAATATAAAAAACTTTTAGCTGCAGAAGAATCTGCCGCTTCAGAATTAGCAGAATCTGAAACCAAACTTTCACGCCAAGAAAATCAAATAATTTATGCTCCAAAAGATGGTGTGATTTTGAAAGTTTTAGCGGGCGATTCTGCCACGGTTGTTCATTTGGGCGATAAGCTTGCAACATTTGCTCCAAACTTAAGTGACCCAGCGGTCGAAATTTATGTAAGCGGCAATGACATTCCTTTGATAATAGAAGGCAGAAAAGTTCGTCTGCAATTTGAAGGTTGGCCAATCATTCAATTTAGTGGATGGCCATCTATTGCAGTTGGAACATTTGGCGGCGTAATTTCTTCGGTTGATTCTTCAATTTCTGAAAATGGTAAATTTCGTGTAATTATCAAAAAAGACAAAGATGAAAAATGGCCAGATGAAAGATTTTTAAGACATGGAGCCAAAGCTCAAGGATGGATTTTATTGAATCAGGTAAGTTTGGGATATGAATTTTGGCGTCAGCTAAACAGCTTCCCACCTATCTTTGAAAGCGAGTTAAAAGCCACTCAAGCAAAAGATGAATCAAAAAAATTATTAAATGAAAAATAAACTTGGGTCAATTTTTACAATATTATTTCTAAATCTTTTGATTTTGGATTTTGCTGAAGCTTCTACTGAAAAAAAGCTATCACATCATGAAGTTGTAGCTTCCGCGAATAAAAACTATCCACAGATTTTATCTTATTATGAAAAAGTAAACGCCGCAGAAGGAAGTGCTTTAAGCTCGCTCGGATTTTTTGATATTAAATTAAAACAAAGTTATTCAGATAAAAGTCGCGGCTTTTATGATGGAAAGCTTACTGATACTTTGCTTGAAAAAGAGATGGGTTTTATGGGTGCTAAAGTTTATGGTGGTTATCGCAAATCTTTCGGTAGTTTTGCTGATTACGAAGGAGGCTCGCGCACCAATGATGGAGGCGAATATCGCGCAGGAGCAAAATTTTCTTTGCTTAAAGATAGTTCAATTGATCAGAATCGACTTGGTGTAATTTTATCAAATCTTGGCATCAAAGAAAGTCAAATTCAGCTTGAAACAATCAAAAAAGAAATTGAGCGCGACGCAACAAAGGCTTATTGGAAGTGGATTTCATCAGCAAAAATTTTTCACATTTATGAAGACCTTTACCAACTTTCACTTAAGCGTCAAAATCAGCTTGAAGAAAAGTTTAAAAAAGGCGACATAGCTGAAATTATAGTTTCTGAAAATAAGAAAAATATTTTACGCCGTAAAAGCTCTTTGGCGAAGGCTCGTCAAGATTTTGAAAATGCCGCTATTTATCTTTCGCTTTTCTGGCGTGGTGAAAATGGCTCTCCTATTATTCCAAAATCAAATCAAGTTCCGGAAATTAACTACAGTCTTCACGAAATTGAAACTTCTCAAAGTATTAGAGATTTAGAGACGGCGCTTTCAAATCGACCAGAGTTAAGAATTCTAAAAATTCAAAAAGAACAAAATTCAAGTCAGCTAAAATATTCTGAGAATCTTTATAAGCCTAAGTTAGATATTGATTTGGGGGCTTCAAAAGATTTAGGAAATGGTCTGGCATCAAGATCTCAGGGTAATAATTATGTTGGGCTAGATTTTTCAATTCCTCTGCAACAGCGCGAAGCCCGCGGAAAAACTGCAGAATATGAATCGAAGTTGAAATCTATAAAATATGAACAACAGCTTTTGGAAGAAAAAATTAAAGCTGAGCTTGAGCAGATTAAAATTCAGATCAGCAGTATTGTCGAAATGCATAATAATCTTTCGCAGGAAGTTAAATTGGCTGATTTGCTTGAAAATTCTGAACGAGAAAAATTTAAACATGGTGCCAGCAATTTCTTTCTAGTAAATTTACGAGAGCAGGACACTGCAGCTTCAAAAGCAGCTGAAATAGATATGTATGAAAAATATCAAAGTGCTTTAGCTGATTATAAAATGGCGGTATTTGTGAATTAATTAAGGATAAACAAAACTTATTGAGTGTTAAGTTGTAATAACTCAAACTTCATCTGACACTCTGCATTTTCCGACAGTAAAAATTCTAACAATTTAGACTATCAGGGCTGTTGCAAATCCCCCAACCAGCCCCGTTAATTTTCTTTAAAATTTTCCAATTATTTTGTTGCTACTAAAGCCTTGCGAATCTATGTTTTACATGCCTCCACAGCATATTTAGCTGTGCTTTATTACCAATAAAATAACAAAACAAATGGAGATGATTTGCCTAGACGACCTAGTTCCGCAAAATCACATTTACCGAAAGTTTCTAACTCTGTGGGATTTATCAAAAACTGAACTCGAATTAGAAAAACTAGAGCAAGACTCTGATCACAAGGGCTACGGCAACTTCCGCATGTTCTTGTGTTTACTTCTCCAGTTCGTTGAAGATTTAAGTGACCGCGAATTAGAAAAATTCCTCCGAGAAAACACCGCCTCAAAATTATTCTGCCGCTTCAGTCTCACCGACAAAACCCCTGACCACACCGTCTTCACCCGTGCTCGAGAAAAAATCGGGACTCAAAAACTTTCTCAAATTTTTACATCTCTACGCAATCAGTTAAAATCTCAGGGTTACGTCAGTGAAGTTTTTACCTTTGTTGACGCAACTCATTTAATCTCTAAAGCCACACTGTGGAAGGAGAGAGACAAAGCCATCGAAGCCAAGCTTGAAAAGCTAAACAATCAAACCGTCACAAATTTTGCCTCAGATAAAGACGCCAGATTCGCTAAGAGCAAAAATAAATTCTGGTTCGGCTACAAAAAACATGTCTCCGTCGACATGCAATCGGGACTGATCAATAAGGTAGCAATCACTCATGCCAACGTGATTGACTCGAAAGGCTTCAAAAATGTTACTCCGAAACAAGGGGCAGTTTACGCCGATAAAGGCTACTGCGACAAGAATGTCCGAAGCGTTGCCAAAGCAAATAATTTACACCTCTGCGCCATCAAAAAAAAATAACATGAAGGGCAAAAACTTCGATCTCGACAAGTGGTATTGTAGTCTGAGAGATCACCTTACGAAAGAGTTTTTTCCAACTGCAGCAAGCGCACAAGATACCGCGGAATTGCTAAAAACCAATTCTACGCCTTCATGCAGACAATTGCTTTTAATCTCAAAAAGATTGGTCGTGCTCACAGAAGAAAATACAAAACTCGTTGTTCAAAATTTAAATCCACAGATGCTCACGACCTGAACAAGGAAGTAATGCGCCAATCTTCACACCCAAAACAACAAAACAGCGAAAACTCACAACAAATTGACTAAAATTAATTCAAAAACTTGACGAATTTCTAACGAAATTCTTCAAGATTTTGAACTGAAAGAAAATTTGACTCCGATTTTTTTGGGAAGTTAGATTTGCAACGTCCCCATAAGGCTATTTTATCAAACTTTCCTTTTAACCTTCAGAACTTAAAATTTTTAAAACATTCGTGAACAAATCATTTCCAAAAAAATTCATGCTTTACGCAATCTTGTTTTATCTGGGCCTATTGGCTTTTATGTTTATATTTCAACGCAACTTACAATATCACCCAATTGGTAAAATTGCGCCGATAGCTGATTATTTATTAAATGGTTTTGAAGAAAAAATTCTCACCACCTCAGATCAGACAAAAATTCTTAGCTGGTATAAACCCGCTAAATCTGGGCAAAAAGTGATTCTTTATTTTCACGGCAATGCTGGAAATTTGGGAGATCGCGCTCATAGA
>CAMCME010000049.1 GCA_945875925.1 Rickettsia typhi
CGAGATGACAGGAAATGTCCAACGAGATGTCATGGAATATCTAAAAACTAGCTTCCACATCAATTATTTTTTCAATGCAACGCAACTTTGCTACATCACTATTATCAAGTAAATATTTTTCACACAATTCAACTTTAAAAATACGCCCACCGCGCATTACGGAAAAATAAACTTTGCTGAATTTTTCAAAATTTTGCGGAGCAATTCTCTGGCAGAGAAAGGATTTAATATTTAATACACATTCGCGTTCTTTAATAATGATCTGAACTGAAGAGAATATTTTTTTAGCTTTCAGGCTCTCAATTTTTTCTTGATAGGCTTTGCTATCATCTTGGGCTTGTTTTGCAGACGCGGATGAACTCTTTCCACCTCCTTCTTCATAACCACCGTTAAAATCACGGCGTTCTTTAAAATTGCGGGCTGGCTGTTTTTTAATATCTTCAAAATCTTCTTGGCGGGCGGCAGTATTTTTAATAAATTCTTCCAATCTTTTTACTTCACGAACCAAAACTCTCGTGCCACCATCATCTTTTTTGATCAAACATTCTAAAGCCACCATGCAGCCATCTTCAAGCATGTCGCGTGAATTGGTAATCAAGGCTTCATCAAAAATCATTGCTTCAAAAATTCCAACTGGGTCTGAAACTGTTAAGTAAGCGAAACGGCCCCGTGGCCCAGATCTATGCTTGCTTGAAGCCACAATGCCTGACATTTTTACCAGACTATTATCTTCAAGTTCACCGCGCTCTAATTTATCAGAAAAAATCACGCCGCGTTTTTTAAGGTTAGTAACATGATCATCAATTGGATGTTGGTTTAAGAAAAATCCAAAAGCCTCGAATTCTTTTTGCAGGCGCTCAACTTTGGTCCAATCTTCAACTTTTCTTAATTCGGGATTTAAATTTGCTTCGGGCAAACCTCCAAACAAGCTCATTTGATTGGATGAAGCGGCTTCATGTTTTTCAGCGGCAAAAGAGGAAAGTATGTCGAAAGAATCTGCAATTTGGCGACGATTCTTATGCAGAGAATCAAAAGCACCAGCTTTGGCTAAGGCTTCAATCGATTTTTTATTAACTGTGCGCGGGTCTAATTTTTCAGCAAAATCATAAACATCTTTAAATTTGCCATTTGCAACTCGTGCTTTAACTGCGTTTTCGGTCATACCAAAACCCACAGCCTTAATGGCTCCAAGTCCAAATCTGATTGCTAATTTATGTTGAGTTTCTTGAAGCGGCATTTTCTAAATTACGAAGGATAAAATGATTATTCCAACAAGGATTCTGTAAATTCCAAATGATACGAAATTATTTTTACTAACGAAATTTAAGAACCATTTAATTACCAAAATTGCTGATAAAAATGCTGATAAAGTTCCAAGTAAAATCAATTCAATTCCAGAAGTGTTTAAATTGTGAATATTTTTAATAAGATCAAAAGCTGTGGCCGCGAAAATTGTTGGAATGGCTAGAAAGAAAGAAAATTCGGTGGCGGTTTTTCTGTCAAATTTTAGCAAAAGCCCACCAATTATGGTTGCTCCCGATCTCGATGTTCCGGGAATCATGGCAAGACATTGAAACAAACCAACTCCCAAAGCTTTAAGCGGTGTAATTTTTTCTACATCATCAATTTTTGATTCTCTTGGTTTGCGATCAACCAAAATCATAATTAAGCCGCCGATGATTAAGGTAAAAGCTATAGAATTTAGAGAGAAGAAAAGCTCTTTGATAAAATCGTGAAATAACACACCGAAAATTAGGGAAGGAGTGAAAGCTAAAGCCAAATTGATGGAGAATTTTTGCTGCTTTTTTTGATTAAGATTACAGACAATTTCAAGAATTCTTTTCCTGTAAATTACACAAACCGCAAAAATTGCGCCAAACTGAACAACAATTTCAAAGAGATTATTTTTAACAGATTGAAAATCGATAAGATGAGAAACGATCAGTAAATGCGCTGTAGAAGAGATGGGAATGAACTCAGTCAAGCCTTCAACAATTCCTAAAAAAATAGCTTTAAAAAGGTCTATTGAATGAAGCATGAGGATAATGAATTTGTCTGCTGAATAAAAAATTCATCATCCCTGATATTTTTGAATCAAGGATGACGGATTTTCTAAAAATGAGTGGTACCTCCGATCCGAATCGAACGGACACGTCCCAAGGGACAATAGATTTTGAGTCTATCGCGTCTACCAATTCCGCCACAGAGGCAAATAAATCTAAGTAAAACTTTTGATTATTTGTTATTTGAAAATCTTGCTGTTTGAAATCAGGTCTTGAAAAAAGACTGAAATTCAAAGCCTAAAAACGAAGGCCGATCACAGTAAAATTGCTAAGACTAGAAGTCAAAATTTTTTTAATGTTTTTTGGGGGAGGTGTTTTTTTAAAGTTGTGAGTTTTTTAAGAAGGGGTTGGGGTGGTTATTGTCTCGGTAAAAATTTGAGTTAAATCTCATTACTTCGGAAAGCTCTTCAAATCATTCAGGCAGCGTCAAAGCAACCGAAACATCCTTAGAATTTTTCATATTAATCCAAAAAGCTACAATATCAGCCAAATCATCATAATTTGCGCCTTTGATGAAATAATCATCAAAGCCAGCATTTAGAATTTTGTAAATTTGAGAATCAGCATTGTCGCCAGTCAGCGCAATTGCTGGAACTAAATTTAAATTATTATCTATCTGATATTTTCTAATTTTTTTTACGGCACTTATTCCATCTAGTCTAGGCATTTGAACATCGATTAAAATCAAATCATAATTTTTATTTTGAGCCATTTCATAAGCTTCCAAACCATCTCTAGCTTTATCAACGGAGGCTTCATATTTGCTTAAATATTTTTCGGTTAAAGCCAAATTTATATCTTCATCATCGGCTAATAAAATATTTTTATTACGCAAAAAATCTTGCATAGTCGATTTTTCTAAAAGCGGATTTTTCAATTTTATAATTCCCCATTTTGAAACCATTTTTAAAGTGATTTCATTTGATGGTTTTGAAACATAGCCGTTAAAGCCTGATATTTTTAAATCTTCAATCACCGATTCTAAAGTTTTGGAAGAATGAGCGATGATTGGAATTTTTCTGTCAAATTTTCTAATCTCTTTCGTCGCATCAATGCCGTTCATTTCGGGCATTTCAATATCCATCAAAATGATGTCGTAATTAATTTTTCTAACTTTTTCTAAAGCTTCCAAACCATTTTTTGCGGTGTCGCAACTGGTTGAAAGTAAGTTTTTTTCTAACAATCTTTTTGCCACCATTAAATTGGTTTCTTGGTCATCAACTAATAAAATTCGGCTATTTGAACTTCCCAAATCATCTTCAATTCTAGCTTTGTCAACTTTAGGAAAGGATAGAGTAAATTCAGTAAATTCCCCTTCTTTGGAAGCACAATTGATATCGCCGCCAAGAGTTTTTAAAGTTCTTTTGCAAAAGGCTAAACCAAGGCCGGTGCCTTCTCTTTTGCCACAAGTGGAAAAAGCTTCGAAAAGATTTTCAAATTTTTCTTGAGGAATCCCAGGCCCTGAATCTCTAAAATAAATTCGGTTAAAACCATCTTTACCAATTTCTGATCTGATATTTACGCTAAGATTTTTGTGAGATTGGATGTAATAAAGTGAGTTTTTAAGTAAATTAAAAAAAACATAAGTTAGAGAAATTTCGTCGCCCTTAAAAATAAAATTTTGCTCAGGTTTTACATCAATATGAACTTTATTTTTTTCATGTTCCTTAAAACTATATTCTGTCATCACTGTGTCGATAATCCCAGAGATTGAAACATGACGGAAATGACTTGTGTCGGTTGGTTTGCCATTAATGTTATTTAAAATGATATCGATAATAGCATTGCCTCTTTTGGCTGAATTATCAGCAATATCTAAAGATGTAATAATATCTTCAAAGTCTCCCTTAGTAAGTGGAGTGATTTTTTCTCCATTAAGAATGTCGCAACAGACTTCATTTCTATTGGCGTTAGAAAGTTTTTCTTTAGCAAATTTGGTTGATTGGCGCACATTATTTAGAGGATTGCGCATCTCGTGAGCAATTGAACCGCTAAGGCTTAAATAATTTCGTCTTGATTGAAATTCGTCTAAAGCGCGAAATAAAATATCACGAGTTTCTTCTAAATTCCACGGCTTGGTTAAATAAGCGTAAATATTACTTTTGTTGATGGCGGCAATGTTATTTTCTAGGCTGGAATAAGCGGTGGTGAGAATTCTAATGATGTTATAATGCTTGTCTTTTATTTGTGCCAAAAGCTCAACACCGCTGGAATTGGGCATTATTTGATCGGAGATGACAATGGCAATTTCATCAGATTTGCTTTCAATAATATCTAAAGCTTCGTGAGGATTGGTTGTGGTGATGATGTTGAAATATTTGCCAAAGGTTTTTTGAAAATATTTAGCCGATTTTTCTTCATCATCTATGAATAGAATAGAAAGATTAGATTTTTTAAATTCATCACTCATAGTGAACAAAATATTTAAATGGTAAAAATCTGAGGTTTTGCTTTTATTGTCGTGTCAGAGATTTTTTGAAAGGCTTGCCTACATCAAAATATCGGGCCCAAAGAATCAATAGAATCCATCGACTTGTAGTTTTGTTAATTACAAACTGCTTTAAAATGATTCGTTGTGATTTTATAAAAAACAGACTTCAGTTCATAATTACCATCTGATGAGCTTATTAATTAACCAAAGATTTCTTTAATGGCGAATAAGAGTTTTGCAGATAACGAATTAGTTACTTTTAAAAATAGTCAAGGTCTTAAGGCTCGTGGTACACTTCTTAAGCTTTCTCAGAACTACATAGTTTTCGAGGTTTACAATCCATATTCCATTGTCCAATTAAGTGAAGTTCTATCTGAATTAACCATTAGCAGAGCTGAAAAGCAGATCTATTCTGGTAATGCCACTGTTACTAATATTGTTAATACTGGAATTATATTGATTGTTTCGGCAATTCTTTCTGATGCTTATTGGATTGCGACTGTTGATGGCGGATCAAAAGACGAAATTCAAAAAGAGATTGAGTATTTAATTACCAGCTTCGAATCTCAACAAGAAATCGATCTTAATTTTAAATTAAGTATCGTCTCAATCAGATCATTTTTATCAGATGCTAAAAATTGGATTGATAGAATTGAACCAGTATTGGAAAACACTGGAGCAAAGGTTGATTCAAAATTTATGTTTGAATATTTTGCTCCGTTATTCAACAAAATGGCCTATTTGTTTAAAAGATTGGGAGATGTCGCCAGCACAATTTCTGAAAATAAATTAGCCTCTTACAAAGAATTTACTCAAAGCCATTTGCATGGCTTCACAATGTCATCACCTTTTCCATATCGAATTTACAGTAAGCCGCTTGGATATGCTGGAGATTATGAAATGATGAGGATGATTCAGAGAGAAAATGCTGAAGGTCCAAATTTATACGCCAAATTCATCAATACTTTTTATACTAATATTCCAATCGCTAATTGTGTTAAAAACAGAACTATGCAATTAGTCAGGCTGATTGAAGAAGGCGTGAAAAGATCTGAAGAAAAACATGAAGAATTTTATTCACTCAGCATTGGCTGCGGTCCGGCATTAGAAGTAAAAAAATTCCTTGAGACAAATCAGGTTAAAACAAAATGTAATTTTAGATTATTAGATTTTAACGCAGAGACTTTAAATTTTGCGGTAAGTCAGGCAAATCAAGCTAAACAAAATGATCTTTGTGAAATTACGGGAGAGATAAATTCGGTGCATGAATTGCTTAAAAGAAGTGTCGGAACCAAGTTAGAAGAAGAGAAATATGACTTTGTTTATTGCTCTGGTTTGTTTGATTATTTATCAGACCGAGTTTGTTCTAGATTAATAAAGTTATTTTTCTCGATGGTGAAACCCGGTGGAAAAGTTTTTGTGACCAACATGCATTCTTATGGAAATGATAAACATATTTTGGAACTGATATTTGAATGGCATCTAATTTATCGCGACGAAGAAATTATGAATAGCCTTGTGCCAAAGCTTGGAACACAAAAACTATATACAGATTCGACTGGAGTTAACTTATGTCTAGAGATAACGAAATAAACGACGATCTGCTGAAGAAAGCCTATCGCTCTCATTGCGCAGTGCTTAGTCAGACAAGGTTGCAGATTACCATAGTTTTGGCCATATCTCTTGTTATGGCATTTGGGCTATTGGATTTTATTGTTTATCCGCAACTCGCTAGAGATCTTCTAAATATTAGGGTGATCACGGGCATTATATTGGTTCTCATATTTACTGCCTTAAGAAGAAAGCAATATCAAAATAGCAATTTCATTGGGATCTCAGTTGTTTTACTGATCTTTTTTCTAATAGATATTTTGATTTTTTTTACAGAAGGAATGTCATCTCCATATTATGCTGGCTTAAATCTAGCTCTAGTGGCTTTTTCTGCGATGCTTCCTTGGCAATCTTATGAGACATTATTTAGTTTTGGCGTGATGTTAATTTCTTATTTATGGGTAACATTTTCATATTCCAATATCAATGATGTGGAATATTTTACTCCGCTGTTAATTAACAATTTATTCTTTCTTGTTTCGGTTGGAGTTTTCTGTATTGTGGCTACTTATCTCAACAGCAGATTAAGGTTTAGAGAATTTAGTTTAAATTATAACCTCGATTACAATCTTAAAAAAGAGACTCTTAAACTACAATCTACACAAGCCCAACTTGTGCAAAGTGAAAAAATGAGTGCTATTGGTAATCTTTCTGCTGGTCTTCTACATGAAGTAAATAATCCGCTAAATTACACGATGACTGCCATTCAAATTATGAAAATGGATCCAAGTATAAATGCAGATCCTGAATTGCAAGACACCGTAAAAGACATCGAAGAAGGCATGACTCGCATTAAAAATATTGTTACCGATTTGCGAGCTTTTGCTTATCCTGAAGAGGCGGATAAGAAAAATAAATTTCCAATTCTTAATGCAGTTGAAAATTCTTTGCGCTTCACGGCTAGCGAATGTCAGGATGTGAAAAGAATTGTGAATATTGATGAAAATTTAATGGTCAGCGCTTCTAAAACTCATGTGGTGCAAGTGTTGATCAATCTAATTTCTAACGCCAGCAGAGCAATTCACCGAGTCTCTGAAGATAATTACAAAGGCGTTATTAGCATTGAAGCCAAGGAAGAAGGGACCCGAGTTGTAGTTTCGGTTTTTGATAATGGAACGGGCATGTCGGAAGCAACATTGAAAAGAGTTTTTGATCCATTTTTTACCACCAATGAAGTTGGAAAAGGCATGGGACTTGGCCTTAGCGTTAGCCACACTATCGTAAAAAATCACGGCGGAAATTTATCAGCTACAAGTAAATTGGGTGAGGGCAGTAGGTTCTTTTTTGATTTAGGGGTTTAGCCGCACTGTCATTTCGAGCGCAGCGAGAAATCTCATGAGGTTTGAACTAGGAATCAAATACTCATGAGATTTCTCGCTGCGCTCGAAATGACAATTGGAATAAGAAATGACAATTTGAATTAGAAATTACGAATTAAATAATAACAAAATTTGAACAGAAAAACATGACAAAAGAAAAAATAAAATCATCTTTCAGTATTTTGTTCGTTGATGATGAAGAAAATGCTCGAAAATATTTCGACAAGGGCTTGAGAAATGATTTTGCAATTCTTACTGCTGGAAGTGTGGATGAAGCTCAGAAGATTATCACCGAAAATCACCAAAATATTGCAGTTGTAGTTACCGACCAAAGAATGCCAGGTGGAAATGGTGTGAAGTTGCTTAGATTTTTGCGCGAAAATTATCCTCATATTGTACGCCTTCTAACAACGGCTTATTCCGATTTAACTGAAGCAATTGAAGCGGTGAATAGCGGAGAAATTTTTCGCTATATTCAAAAACCTTGGGATTATAATTTGCTTAAAACTGAGATGCATCAAGCTGTAGAGCTTTTTGAATTAAGGCTGGAACGCAATCAAATGCTTCACGAAAAAATTATGGTCAAAAGAAAAATGACCAGAATTGAACGCACAAAATCTTTATTGTTGCTGGCTAGAAATTTAAAATTTTTAAATTTTGCTGATATTTCTACACAAAATTTCATTAAAACTTTCGCCACCAATGTTGAAGAATCTGAAGATCAAGATTGGGAATCTTTCGATTTTGGTAAACAGGAAGTTTTAGAAACTAGATATTTCTTTGATGTGATTGATCGCGTGCAAGCTGCAATTTCCAGCTCGGGCAATTATGCAATTGAAAATGAAATTAATAGCGCGCAAATAAATTCTTTGATTGAAGAAGTTAAAAAGAATTTGGGTTTAGATTTAGAAGTAAAAATTGCAGGCGAAATTCAAGCGAAAATTAATTCTCAATCTTTTGCTGTTTTAATTAAAAGCTTACTAGAAATAAGCGCTTCTGCAAAATCTACAAATCCGCTAACAATCGAAAAAATAGAAAATGGCATTTCTATAAATTTAAAAATTCCTCAAATTTCTACTTCAGAAAACAGCAATTTTTTCACCATTTGCCCAGATAAAAATAGTCCAGATTTTTACATTAATTTGTTGCTTTGTTATTTAGTGGCGGGTCATCACGGCGGCAAAATAGAAATCTCTGAAAACTTTGATTCTTTGGCTTGCACAGTAAAACTTCCAAGCAATCCGCAAGAGTCAAATTTCATCTCTCAAATAGAATTAGATTCGATGGAGAATGCTATTTTGACAGTGATGTTGTGTTAATAATTTTTAACTATACCAAATAAACTATTTATAGTCCAAACTAACAAAATATTTTTGAGATAAAAATTGTAAAAAATGAAAGTTGTATACTCATACAACTTGAGGCTTTTTGCAATTTTTAGCCAAAAAGATGAAGTTAGTTTGGATTATAAATACCAAATCTAGAAATAGTTTATTTGGTATAAATCTGATAAAAAATGAGATCATTATTTTTTACTGCGACATTAGTTACTTCTGCGCTGTTTTCTTTTGAGAGCTTTGCTTCGGCCACTGATTATTTTGCTAGACCCGCAGCTGATCAATTGGTGCGTGATTGTGTGAAGATTCTTGATGATCTGGTGAGAGCTCTTTTGTTTAAGTGGTTGTAAAAAAACCTTCGACTCCGCGTGGGCCGAAGGCTCTGGTTTTAAGATGATTTAAAAATAGAATCGACATCCAATCTTATCTGCTCCTTCAATTCCTCTATTGAGGCAAATTTTTTCTCATCTCTTATAAAATCAATAAATTCTACAGAGACTTTTTTTTCGTAAATATCTTGGTTAAAATTTAGAATATGTGTTTCGTAAAGTGGTGCTAGCCCTGCTTCAATTGTGGGTTTAATTCCAAAATTTGTGATTGAAGGAAAAGTTTTATCTAAACTCGGAATTGTAATTTGAGTTTTATAAACTCCGAATTTTGGTTTGATGATGTGAGGTTTAATTGTAAGATTCACAGTTGGAAAACCTAGTTGATTAGCAAGTTTTCGGCCACTTGTTACAATTCCTTGAATAGAAAAATTTCTAGTTAAAAATTTCCTCGCCTCAAAAACTTCTCCGCTATTAATTAATTTTCTGATCAAACTTGAAGAGCAAATTTGCTCAGACTTCTCTAAAATAGAAACCTTGGCTGAAATTCTGCTTAATTCAAACGGCGCTTCTTTTTCTAAAAATTCAAAATTGCCTTGGCGATTTTTGCCGAAAATAAAATCATAACCCACAACCAAATGTTTGGTGTTGAGAGATTTTACCAAAATTTCTTCAATAAAATTATGGGCCGTAACATTAGCTAAATCTTGGTTGAAAGGCAAAGTTATCACAAAGTCAATGTCTAGATCTTGAAAAATTTTTAATTTTTGCGCCAAGCTATTAATGCGAAAATCTTTAGGGCGATCAGATTTGAAAAATGAAATTGGATGTGGTTCGAAAGTTAAAATTGCGGACGCGATATTTTTTTCTTTGGCAATTTTTTTTACTTTATTGATGATTTCCAAATGACCTAAATGCACGCCATCAAAGTTGCCGATTGTGAGGACAAGTGGTGGAATATTTGCTTGATTTAGGTTGCGGATGATTTGCATTTTGGAGTGTTTTAAAAAAAAGCTGTCATCTCGAGCGTAAGCGAGAGATCTCTTGAAGCTTTTGCGGACAAACTCATGAGATCTCTCGCTTCGCTCGAGATGACAGTTGGTTTTGTCGCAAGCTTTCAGTAAAAAATAATATTCTAACAATCAGACAATATAAACAAGAATGAAAATTTTCTCTCTGATTTTTTTGATCAGTTTAAGTTTTAATTTTTCAGCTTTAGCCGAAAATTCTACCGATAAATTGTCAGTCAATAAAGTTGGCTATCAACACGGCATGTCAATTTTTGGCGATTTAAAATATCCAAAAAATTTTCAAAATTTTGATTATGTAAATCCAAATGCGCCAAAAGCTGGGTCAATAAAACTTGGCTCGGAAGGAACTTTTAATAATCTCAATTCTTTCATTTTAAAAGGCGTTAATGCTGCTGGTCTTTCCTATCTTTACGACAGTTTGATGGAAGGTTCGGAGGATGAAATTTCTTCTTGTTATGGCCTGATTGCTGAAAGTGTGAAATTGGCAGCAGATAAATTTTCAATCAATTTTCGCTTAAGAAAAATTGCGCGCTGGCCAGATGGTAAAAGGATTACGGCGGATGATGTGGTTTTCACTTTTAACAAATTAATTTCTGACGGACATCCATCTTACAAAATGATTTATCGCGATGTGAAAGAGGTGAAAAAAATTAATGATGCGGAAGTGCAATTTATTTTTAAAACCAATCAAAACCGCGATTTGCCAATGCTTGTGGCTTCTTTAAAAATTCTTCCAAAGCATTATTTTGAGAAAGTTGATTTCTCAAAAACCACTTTAGAAGCGCCACTTGGATCTGGGCCTTATAAAATTAAAGAAGTGAAAGCAGGAAAGTCGATCACTTATGAACGCAACAAAGACTATTGGGCGAAGGATTTACCTGTAAATCGTGGTCGCTATAATTTTGATCAAATTACTTACGAATATTATCGTGACGGCAATGTTTTGGTCGAAGCTTTTAAGGCCCAAAAATATGATATGCGCCAAGAAAATGTCGCCAGAAATTGGGCCAATAATTATAATATCGAAGCGGTAAAAAATGGTCAGATTATTAAAAAAGAAATTGTTCACGGCCTTCCAACTGGCGCGCAAACCTTTGTTTTAAATTTACGAAAAGAGAAGTTTCAAAATTTAGAATTGCGCAAAGCCCTAACTTATGCTTTTGATTTTGAATGGCTGAAAGAACATATTTTTTACGGCTCTTACAAACGCACGCAAAGTTATTTTTCTAACTCTGATTTTGGTTATAAAAAATTTACCTTACCCAAATCAAAAGGCGATGGATTCAATCGCGAGAACCTTTTAAAGGCCAAAGAGATTTTGGATAATGCTGGTTACAAAATAGTAAATCAAAAATTAATCGACCCCAAAAGCGGCAAACAAGTGGAAATAGAATTTCTGCTTGATAGCGAATCTTTCCAAATGATTACAGCGCCTTTTGTAAAAAATTTGAAGAAGCTGGGAATTAAAGCCAAAACGCGTTTTGTCGAGGAAAATCAATATCAGACAAGAATGAATAATTTTGATTTTGACATTGCAGTTGGAGTCTTTGGTCAAGGATTAATTCCTGGAAATGAGCTATTTTCTTATTGGCATTCTTCGCAAAAAAGTGTGAAGGGCAGTCAAAATATTTCAGGCCTTGATGATAAAGAGATTGATAAATTGGTAGAAAAAATTGCGCAGGCTAAGAGCAAAAAAGAATTGATAGAACTTTGTGAGGAATTTGACAGAAGGATGCTGGAAAATTATTACACAATATTGCAATGGCACAATAACAGCTACAGAATCTTATATCGCGACATTTTCGAGATGCCGAAAATTACCCCAAAATATTCGCTGGCGGTTGATAGTTGGTGGGTGAAATGAGAATATTGCCAAAAAATTCTTAGTCAAAAAGACTAATCTTATTATCAACAATCATCTCGAAAAATGTCAAAATTTATAGTTAACGGTACACAAGGTTATCCTTTGGTAAAATCAAACCAGACAGCAATATTTCCAGCCTTTATTAATTCTACAGGAGCAATTCGGGATTCAAAAGAAAGGAGATTTAGATCATCGTCTAAACTTCACAAATGTATGTGAGGAAAAAACTAGAAAGGCTTATTGCGATAAATTACCAAGCAACCAATTTAAGACTTCTGGAACAAAACAACTCGATCAAAAAGGACAATGGCAAGAGCTTTAAAATAGAATATCGTTAAAATGATCAACCATCCCCAAGATTAAAACTAGTGTCAAAGTGTTTGAATTTGAAACATTGTGTTTGGGTGGGTGTTAAGCCTTAGCGGTAATAGATATATTTTTATTAAGCGCTATGTAAAAAAATAATATCATATTAATTTATATTAATTTAATCCCAAAATTGTTATGAAAAAAATCCTATATACCATCTTATTTGCTATATCTGCTTCATGCTTAATCCCAGAAAATTTAGCTGCACAAACAAAATTGGCTTTTGATGGACCTTATGCGGGTGTTTCGCTAGGTTATAACCAAACCCATGTTAGTGAAGGGGAGGGTGTAGTAAAACACTCGTTTAGCCCAGGCTCACCCTATGATGGATCTGACGAAAACTCTATTTCAGGCAATGGAAAGAATTCCAAATCAAATGGGTTTATTAAGGGGCTAAATTTTGGTTATGACTATCGAATTAATAACTTTGTAATTGGTGGCGAGTTTGGTGCAAGCACCCCAGGTGGCACTGCAAATGGTTATGCGGCTATGGATACTATAAGCCCTCCTGTGGTAAGTAATGCGAAAATAAGTTCTAGCACTAAAATTTCCTCTCTATTTATTGCTAAGCCCAAAGTTGGATTTGTATTTGATAACAAGACAATGGTTTATGGCATGGCCGGATTAGCAAGGGGCAAAATTAAACGAACCATTTTAGGGGACTGTCGCAAATCCACCAACCCAACCCAATCCATCTAAATTTCGTTAAGTTTTTCGATTATTTTTCTTGTTATTAAAAGCATTTGAAGCTAGTGTTATCTAGCGCTCTTGGCGCTTTCTATCTTTCTAAATAAGTAGTTTTTAACA
>CAMCME010000050.1 GCA_945875925.1 Rickettsia typhi
CTTAAACCACATCAGAAAACTACTGAAGCTCGGAAAGCTAAAGAATTTTTTGATCCAAATTTTATTCCATTTGCTGGAGATTTTTTTACTAAAAATTTATCGAGTTAAGAGTTGTTAGGTTGGGGAGTTGGTTCTTCAGCGTGGACTAATTACATCATAACAGCTCATATTCTGAAACATTATCAACAAAAAAGGCCTTCAAACATATATGCTTGAAGGCCTTTTTTTAACTTTCCTATATCAGAAAAATTACATATTTTCAGAAATATATTTTACAGCGCTTGAAACTGTGTTGATTTTTTCAGCAGCTTCATCAGGAATTTCAATTCCGAACTCTTCTTCAAAGGCCATAACTAATTCAACTTGGTCTAAGCTGTCAGCGCCTAAATCATCAATAAAACTAGCGTTTTCAGAAACCTTAGCTTCTTCAGCACCTAGGTGGTTAATAATAATTTTTTTAACTCTTTCGAAGATCTCGTTATTATTAGTCATAAAAAAAAATTTAATGATTTTGTTGATAAAAATAGTAGGTGAAAATTCTGAAGGCAAAAGCTCTAAATAAGCTTAAGGCGCGGCAACTTACTTAAGCAAAAATTAAATAGCAAATAAAAAACTACAAAATATTACGAAAGCCCCTCAAAGCAGATCAATAGCCCCTGCGAACCATAAGTTTATTAGTTAATTTGTACAAAAAAATGGTAAGAAATATCAACATAATTTGATATTTTTTACAACCTTTTATTCCAAAAAAATACCAAAGAAAACTAATTTCTTAAAGTGGCATTATCGCCATAATTCCATTTCCAGAATTAAGTGATTTTGCCCCGTCAAAAAATGGTAAAAATCCTAAAAACTTATCTAGGAATTTCATTTCTTGTTTAGCGATTAAAACTTGCTTCACCTGTAATTTTTTCACATCAATTTTATGAGCTTCTGAAAGATAAATCAAAGCTTGATCTTTGCCGCCAATTTCATCAACCAAACCAGCTTTCAAGGCCTGTCTTCCCGTAAAAACTCTACCATCAAGAATATATCTAGTATCTTTAGGTAATTTTTCGCCTCTTCTTTCACGCACTAAATCAGCGAAGAATCTGTAACTATCTTGAATTGAATCGTTAATAACTTGATCAACCATGGCATTAGATCTTTCGAAAGGAGAAGGACTACCCTTCAAAGGAGAGGATTTATAAGTATGAAATTTTACACCAACTTTATTAGCAAGTTCAGTAAATTCCTGAGATTGCATCAATACACCAACTGAGCCAGTCAAAGTGCCATTTCGTGCAATAATATAATCAGAAGCAACTGCAGCCATATAGCCACCAGAAGCAGCCAATGAACCCATCACCACCACTATCGGTTTTTTTTCAGCAATATGTCTAAGATTTTCAAAAAGAACTTCACTGCCCACAATTCCACCACCGGGGCTATCAATATTTACAACTAAAGCTTTAACTGAAGCTTCATCAGCAATTTTTTCCAAAACTTCACTACGATATTCATCTTCAAAAATCACACCATCAATCTTAACTTCAGCAATATAATCGCCGTCCGGAAGCCCATCTGACAATTCACCGCCACCTGCAATAACTCTAACAAAGAACAAAAATGCCAGAATGCCGAGTAGAATCGAAACATTCTTCCATTTATGAACTTTGCCTTTCAGGTAAATCAGAGCGGCTAAATTGCCAGATGCTTTCATGGCTTCTAACTATTAGTTTTGATTTTTTTCTTCTAACGCAGCAAGAGATTCTTTCAAAGCTTCTCCAGCAATGCTACCAATGGTAGTTCCGCTGTCTGAGTCAGAATAGAAGTGAGATTCTTGCTCTTCAGCTTCCATGTCTTTGATTGAAAGAAGAAGTTTTCCAGTAACTTTATTGAATAGAACAACTTTCGCTTCAATTCTGTCACCTACTTCATATTTCTCAGTTTTTTGATCTTGTTTATTTTTAGAAATATCAAGTCTTTTGATAACGCCTTTTAAGCCGCTATCTAATTCAACTTCTAAGAAATCTTTTTTAACATTAACTACAACACAAGAAACAACCAAGCCACTTTCGATTCTTTCTAGATCATCTTTAAATGCAGAGCTTTCTAATTGTTTGATACCAAGACTGATTCTTTCTTTTTCATAGTTTCCACCAAGAACCATAACTTTGATTTTTTCATCTTTTTTGAATTTTTTTAAAGTTTCTTCATTAGCGCCAGAAGCTGAAATATCAGATACATGAACTAAACCGTCAACTCCACTGTCAAATCCAACGAATAAACCAAATTCAGTGAAGTTTTTCACAGTTCCTTCAACAACATCACCAACTTTGTGAGCGTCTGAGAAGGCTTGCCAAGGGTTTTTCTCACATTGTTTCATACCTAAAGAAATTCTATGGTTTTGAGGATTGATGTCCAAAACCATAACTTCAACTTCTTGGCTTACTGATAAGAATTTTCCTGGAGTGTTGTTATTTTTTAACCAGCTCATTTCAGATACATGAACTAAACCTTCGATGCCATTTTCGATTTCAACAAAAGCGCCATAAGTTGTGATATTAGTTACACTTCCTTTAACAACTGAACCAACTGGATATCTTTGAGCAATTGTGTCCCAAGGATTTTGTTGTAATTGTTTCATGCCTAAAGACACGCGTTTGCTGTCTTCGTCAAATTTAATAACTTGAACTTTAACTTCTTGACCAACTTTTAAAACTTCTGATGGATGTCTAACGCGGCACCAAGAAATATCAGTTAAGTGCAATAGACCGTCAAAAGATCCGAAGTCAATGAAGGCACCGTAGTCAGTGATATTTTTGATAACACCGTCAAGAGCATCGCCAACTTTAATTTTGGCAAGAACTTTATCTTTTTCGACATTTCTTTGAGTTTCAAGGATCGCTCTTCTAGAAACTACGACATTTCCTCTAACTTCGTCAATTTTAAGAACTTGTAATTTTTCAGTTTTACCGATTAAAAAAGAATCATCAGATAAAAGCATTGTATCAACTTGGCTTCTAGGTAAGAAACAAGTGATGCCGTTTACATCAACAGCGTAGCCACCCTTAACTTTTCCAAGGATAACACCGTCAATAACTGTTTTATCTTCAAGACAGTTCTTAAGGTAGTACCAGTTGTTATATCTTCTGGCGTTATCTCTACTGATAACTAATTCACCTTTTTTATTTTCTAATCTTTCTAGGAATACATCCACAACATCACCTTCTTCAACGATTCCGTCTCTTTTAAATTCAGCAATATCAACGAATCCAACTGATTTTGCGCCAATATCAACAGCAACACCTTTATCTGAAATGCCAACGATAACACCTTTTACAACAGTGCCTTCAACTAGTTTTTGGCTGTCTTTTTCATATTCTTCGAAAAGTTCTGGGAAGTTTTCTAGGGCGAATAATTTTTCTTGTTCTGCGGCTAAAATTGCTGCATTGGCTGCGTTGTTTGTTGGCTTTGCAGCTTCTGGTTTTGTGTTGCTCATAGGTAAGTTAATAAAGTAATTAATAAATTCTCTCCACAAGTAATACTACAAGTGAGGTCTAAAAAAGAGGGCGGGAAGATAGGCAGCAAAGACTAAAAATCAAGATGTTCTTTAAAGAAAATTATCACCTTTTAATACAACTTTAACCGCCTTAATGATAACGATTCGCAAGACTAATTAATGGTTGACTATTTTGGTTGGTCTTTAAAGAATATTGATCAAGTTAAATATCCTGCTTAAGAAATTTCAAAGATCGCTAATCAAAAAAATGATTCTTACAACGAAAGGCCGATATGCCGTGATGGCAATAATAGATATAGCTGATAATGGCAATAATTGCCCAACACCTCTATCTGCCATTTCGCAAAGACAAAATATTTCTCTTTCTTATCTTGAACAAATTTTCACCCGCCTCAAAAAATCGGGAATTGTAAAATCAGTAAAAGGTCCAGGTGGTGGATATGTTTTGGATAAAGATTCTAAAGAAATTACCATCGCCGACATTATCGCCGCCACTGGTGAATCAATTAAAATGACGCGTTGCAGCAACAAAACCAATGGCTGCATTTCTGCAAATAAAACTAAATGCAAAACTCATGATTTATGGCATGGGCTTGAACAAAGAATTTTTGATTATCTAAAATCAATTTCGCTTTTCGATGTTTGTAATTCGAATATCGGTATTTTTAATTTTTCAGAATCAGGTCTCGTTCCTCGTAGTTCTGCAAATAAAATCTGCGCAGGATAAAAATGACCAATATAATTTACTTCGATCACAATTCCACAACCAAACTTGCAGCTTCCGCTTTAGCAAAAATGAACGAGGCCTACGCACTTCCTCTTAACGCTTCTGCAACTCATAATTTTGGTCGCAAAGGTGGTAAATTGGTTGAAGAAGCAAGACAAGACTTAAAGAATTTTTTAAATGCTGAAAATTACGAAGTGACTTTCACAGCAAGTGGCACTGAAGCTACAAATATGGTGATTTTCGGCAGCTCCGTTTCTAAAATTTTATTTTCAAAAATTGAACATGCTTCGGTCTTTAATTCTCGACCAAAAAATGTTGAGATCATCGAAATCGAATCTTTACCAAATGGCGTAATTGATGTTTTGGATTTAGAAAAAAAGCTGGAACAAATTACAGATTCTAATTTTTTAGTTTCAGTGATGCTGGCTAATAATGAAAGCGGCGCGCTTCAGCCTGTAGAAGAAATTTCTAAAATTGTGCATCGCAAAGGCGGACTAATTCATACTGATATTGTGCAAGCTGCGGGGAAAATTGCCGTTGATTTAGAAAAATTAAATGTAGATTTTGCTTCAATTTCAGCTCATAAAATCAACGGTCCACAAGGTGTTGGCGCGCTTTTAACTCGCAAAGGCTTAGATTTAAAACCAATTATTTTTGGTGGCAGCCAAGAAAAAAATAAACGAGCTGGAACTTTAAATGTGGCTGGAATTGCTGGATTTGGCGAGGCTTGTAAATTGGGTAAAGAAAAAATTACAACTTATAAAGAAGTGGAAATTTTACGAAACTTCTTAGAAAGCGAACTTATTAAAGTGGCCTCAAACGATGTTAAAATATTTGCCACAGAAGTTGCAAGACTGCCCAATACTAGTTATATATCTATTAAGAATAGCGACAGCCAAACCCAATTAATTAATTTTGATTTAAACGGAATTTGTGTGAGCGCAGGACCCGCCTGCTCTTCTGGAACTTTAAAAGAATCGAGAATTTTAAAAGCGATGGGAGTTACGCCAGATTTTTCACAAAGCGCAATTCGTGTGAGCTTGGGCGCTGATAATACAAAAGAAGAGGTGGAAAGATTTATAAAAATTTGGACAGAATTCTATAAAAAAACTAAAAAATAAGACCTCGGTTTGCCACCCCGCAACAAGCGCGGGGTGACAAGCGAGTGGGATTATAAAAAAACTAAAAAATAAAATGACTATTAAATTACCAATTTACCTAGATTACCAATCAACAACTCCAATGGATCCACGCGTTATAGACGCTGTGGTAAAAACCATGAAAGAAGATTATGGCAATCCACATTCACGCACTCACGCCATGGGCTGGAGAGCTGAAGAATTGGTAGAAATTGCTCGTAAACAAGTTGCCGATTTGATTGGAGCTGACGCCAAAGAAATATTTTTTACTTCTGGCGCAACCGAGTCCAACAACATGGCAATTAAAGGCGTGGCACATTTTTACGGCAAAGAAAAAAATCACATTATCACACTTTCTACTGAACATAAATGTATTGTGAATTCAGCGCGCGACCTTGAACAAGAAGGCTTTACCGTTACATTCTTACCAGTTGAAACTAATGGTTTGGTTGATTTGAAAAAACTTGAAGCTGCGATTACAGACAAGACCTGCTTGGTTTCAATTATGGCTGTAAATAATGAAATTGGTGTAATTCAACCTCTTGCAGAAATTGGAAAAATGTGTCGCGCCAAAGGTGTTTTATTTCACACTGACGCTGCTCAAGCTTTCGGAAAAATTCCTCTAAATGTTGATGAAATGAATATCGATTTGATGAGCATTTCTAGCCATAAAATTTATGGTCCAAAAGGAATTGGCGCGATTTATCTTAGAAGAAAACCAAGAGTTCGTATTAAATCTATTATTAGTGGAGGCGGACAAGAACGCGGAATTAGATCTGGAACTCTGGCAACTCCTTTAGTTGTTGGCTTTGGCCTTGCTTCTGAAATTGCTAAAAATGAAATGGCAAAAGATGCAGCTCACATCAAAAAACTTAGCGACAAACTTTATCAAGGCATCATGGACACTACTTGTGTTTATTTAAACGGTGATAAAGAAAAAAGATATTCAGGCAATTTAAATTTCAGTTTTGCTGGGGTTGAAGGCGAATCTATGATTATGGCCATTAAAGATTTAGCAGTTTCTTCAGGATCAGCTTGCACTTCTTCTTCACTTGAACCATCATATGTATTACATTCTTTGGGTGTTGAAGATGAGTTAGCACACACTTCCATAAGATTCGGAATTGGTCGTTTTACCACTGAAGAAGAAATTGATTATGCGATTAAGTTAATCAAAGAAAAAGTTCATAAACTTCGTGAATTAAGCCCGCTTTGGGAAATGATGCAGGACGGTATCGATATTAAGTCGATCAATTGGAAATCGCATTAGGTAGAAAAGATCCAGAAACAATTTCGGGATTACGGCGTGGAAGATAGGCTTTTGTCATCCTGAGCTTGTTTCAGGATCTAACTCAACGAACAAATTAAACTTTAAAGAGGAAACATGGCATATTCAAAAAAACTTTTAGACCATTACGAAAATCCACAAAATGTAGGATCTTTCGAAAAAGGCGAACTTAATATTGGCACTGGACTTGTTGGAGCCCCTGCTTGCGGTGATGTGATGAAATTACAAATCAAAGTTTCTGACGATGGCGTTATCACTGACGCAAAATTCAAAACCTTTGGATGTGGCTCAGCAATTGCTTCTAGCTCGCTTGCTACAGAGTGGATTAAAGGCCAAAATATTGATGAAGCGGCCAAAATTACCAATAAAGAAATTGCTCAAGAATTATCTCTTCCACCGGTAAAAATTCACTGTTCAGTTTTGGCCGAAGAAGCAATTAAAGCCGCGATTGAAGATTATAAAAAACGCAAAGAAGCAGCAGAGTAAATTTCATGAAAATGCAATTTTCCGCCACTGGCAATGCTATTGTCGATTATTTGACAATCACTGACGAAGCCTTTGTGCAAATTAAAGAATTATTATCACAAAGAACTGATCCTTGCGACGGCATTAAAGTTGGCATCAGAACTCGTGGCTGCTCCGGCCTTTCTTACACAATTGAATATGCGCTTAAAGACAAGAATATCACGCGCTTTGACGATGTGGTAATTCGCGAAGGAGTTGCAGTTTTTATCGATCCAAAAATTGCCATGTTTTTAATTGGCAGTCACATGATTTATAAAGAAGATGATTTAACCACAGGATTCGACTTCGTGAATCCTAACGAAAAGGGGCGCTGCGGTTGTGGTGAATCTTTCAAAGCTTAATTAAATATGAGCAAACCAGTTTTCATTCACCCTATTAGCAAGCAAGAAATTGCAATTCCTGACCAAGTTCTTGATGGTGACAAGCCTTTAAATTTTTTAAGTGTTAAAGCAGATGGATGGCCTTGCGGAGGCTGGTATGAAGATGAAGATCAAAATCGCTTCATGGTTAAATTTTATGATAAAGCAGAAATTTGCCACATAGAAAAATTAATTAATGACTTAGCTAGAATATCAGTTGGCACAGATTTTGTTGCACCCACAACTTCAGTTGGAACAGCTGAATTTAATGGAAAAATTCAGCCCTGCTTTATCTCACAACAAATTCCAAATTATCGCGATCTTAAAGATGTAAAGGTTAGAGATGTCACTGACAAAATTGATGAAATCGGGTCTATCGAAGCAAGAAAATCACATGCACCAAAATTTCATCGCTGCCATGCTTTTAACTCTCTTATTAGTTATGATGATCTTCACGAAGAAAATATTGGTCTTTCCACAACAGAATCTGGCACAGAAACTTCTGCAATAGTTGATTATGGAATGATTCCACCAATTCTTTATCCAGAACAAATTGAAGATGCAAAAACACCATTTTCTCTGGCATCTTTGATTGGTCATCGCAATCCAAAAGGGCCGCAATTAGTGCGTCGCCGATATTTTGGTTATGGAGATTATTTAACGCCGTTTGATCGCATTAGAAATCCTGAAGAACAAGCTCATAATCCTGAAGATATTAGCTATTTTGAAGTTCTGGAAGGCATAAAAAAAATTGTCGACAATAAAGAAGAACTATTTTCAACGACTCTTGAATCCATTGATAGCGCTGCTGCTTCAGAAAACTTAACAGCAGAAGAAAAGTATAGATTCATTCAAAAATTCGCAAGATTTGAAAATATTTTGCGAGAAAGAATTAACTGGATGGAAGAAAATTTTGCTGAAGATTTGGCAAATCTGGAAGAAAAATCAGAAGAATTTAAAAGCCAAAAATGGCGCTTAAACGCAAAGTTTTTTGAATTGATGAAGGAGGAATTAGTCACTTCTACAAAACAAGCTCAAGCTGCTTGCACTGAAGATTTAAAAAGCATCTCTACATTTCTTGAAAAAGATCCATCTGAAATTTTATCTTTTGATTGCGCCTCTCTTTCGGAAGAACAAAAGGAAGAGTTATCTAAATTATGCAATGAAAGATTTGCCCTGCATAATGCCGTAATGGTTGATAATAAAGGCTTGGCTGAATGGTTATTGAAGAATGAATTGGTCGATATTAATAAACCGCGCAATTTCAGAAATCATAATTATCATAATTTCAGACTTACTCCTCTACACACAGCAATCTCAACTTATCATGACAATCTTTATTACGACACCGCCCATAGCGCCCAGCCTCATGAAATGATTGATATGCTAAAAGCCAAATTTCTTGAAAAAAATGGCGAACAATTTGATGAAAGTAAATGCACCATTGGTTCTGATAAATTTGCTGTCATGTTAACTTTTCGCGGATTGGAAGAATATCAAAAGCGTAAAGATCAAGTTGAAGACAAAGCTGCAACCAAAATTCAATCTGTTATTAGAGGACATTCAGCAAGAAATTTAAATAAAAAAACAAATTCACTGGAAATAGAATAATGAAAAAACCCCCAATAAACTCTGATAAAAACCATTTCGAAAATTTCTCATTTCCCAGCAATTTCAATATTGATTTAGATGGGTTGGAAAAAAAATATTTAGAATTTCAAAAGCAGTTTCATCCAGACAGTTCTAGCTCTGCCGACATTGAAAAATCAATCAGCGTTAATGAATCTTACGCAGTTTTGAAAAATCCTATCTTGCGCGCTTCGCATATTTTGCAGCTTAATGGCATTGATCTTGAAAATGATTCTTCCGCGCCAAAGCCAGATATGGCAACACTTGAAGAGATTTTAGAATTGCAAGAAAAGGTGGCGGAAATTAAAGAAGAAGAAATGTCTGACTTAAAAAAACATCTGATTTCTGAAATAAAAAATCTATTAAAACAAACAGCTTCTACTCTTGAAAATAAAGACTTCAAAGCCGCTGCGCAAATTTTAATTAAAGCAAAATATTTCGACAAGACTTTGCGTGATTTGAAGGCTAAAAGAAAATAATATATTCCAAATGGCACTCCTAAAAATTCAAGAACCAGAAACTGGCCTAGAAAATAGCCAATCTGAAGAGATTGTTATTGGCATTGATCTTGGCACAACTAACTCGCTTGTGGCGATTATTGAAGATGGAAAAGCGCGATTTTTTTCAGATGAAAATGGTGATGAGCTTCATCATTCTGCGGTTGCTTTTGATAAGGAAGGAAATGTTGAGACAGTTGGAAATAAATCTCACAAAAAAAATATTGTTTCTTCCATCAAACGCTTGATGGGCAAGAGTTTTAAAGATGTAAAAGATGCAGATTTAGACTTCAAAATTGAAGAATTGACGGAAGAAAAATCATTAAAAATTATTATCGGAAATAAAAAATTTAGCCCTGAAGAAATCTCTGCCGAAATTTTAAAATATTTAAAAAATCTTGCTGAAAATTCTTTAAAAAGTGAAATTAAAAAAGCTGTAATCACAGTTCCCGCTTATTTCGACGAAGCTGCAAAAAATGCTACAAAATTAGCGGCTAGTTTGGCTGGATTAGAAGTTTTGCGTTTGGTGAATGAACCAACTGCCGCGGCTTTGGCTTACGGACTCGACAATAATTCTGAAGGCATTTATTGCATTTATGATTTGGGTGGCGGCACTTTTGATGTGTCAATTTTGAAGATGCAAAAAGGTGTTTTTAAAGTTCTGGGAGTTGCTGGCGACAATGCTTTGGGCGGCGACGACTTTGATGATTTAATCGCCAAAAAATTCACTAAAGGCAACCGCGCTTTAGCTAAAAAAATTAAAGAAGAATTATCAACTTCACCGTCATCCTTGGGCCGCAGGTCCGAGGATCTCATGAGTTCTGACGAAAATTTAAAGAGATCCTCGGACTCTGCGAGTCCAAGGATGACAAGTGGGTTGGAAGAGAAAATTACACGCCAAGATTTTGAAAATTTAATCTCGGACAAAATACAAAAAACCATCAAGCTCACCGAAAATTTAATTGATGATTTAAACCTCGAAACAGAGGAAATTAAAGGCGTCGTAATGGTTGGCGGCTCTACTAGAATTCCATTAATTAGAAAAAAACTTTCTGAAATTTTTGGTGAAGAAAAAATTCTCACCAATCTTGATCCAGATCGCGTAGTGGCGATTGGTGCCGCTTGGCAAGCTTATAATTTAAGCGGACAAGCAAAAGATAATTTGCTTCTTGATGTTGTGCCACTTTCTTTAGGAATAGAAATGATGGGCGGCCTGATTGATAAAGTTATTTATCGCAACAACACAATTCCAACTTCTGTAACTAAAGAATTTACAACTTACGCTGACGGCCAAAACGCCATGAAGCTGCATATTGTACAAGGCGAAAGAGAATTGGCGGAAGATTGTCGCTCGCTGGCCCGATTTGAAATAAAAAATATACCAGCGATGAAGGCTGGATTTGCAAGGGTTGCCGTGACTTTTAAAGTTGATGCCGATGGACTTTTAAGTGTTTCGGCTGAAGAAAAAATTACAGGCGAAAAACAAGAAATTATCATCAAACCAACTTATGGTTTGGATGAAAATGAAGTACAAAAATTGCTTTTAGAATCTTTAGAAAATGCCAAAACTGATATTGAGAAACGCTTGCTAGCTAAGGCAGTGCTTGATGCGCAGCTTGATATTTCAATTTTAGAAAAAGATTTAAAAGATTTTGTAGATTTAATTTCTGAGAAAGAAAAACAAGAAATCCAAAATCAAATTTCAAATTTAAAAGATCTACTTTCTAAAAAAGCTGAACGCGCTTCAATCAAAAAATCTATCGAAGAATTAGAAAAAATTTCAGAAAGCTTTATTTTAAAAAAAGTAAATTCAATTATGATGAAGAATTTATCAGGAGAAAAAATTTAATTCTCTTTTGCGATAAATTTGCAAAATACATGAAAAATTTATGACTCTGACTTGGATTGAGATCAGCAAATCAGCACTTCTGAATAATATTTCTGAAATTAAAAAAAACCTCTCGCCAAAAACAAAATTCATGGCCGTTGTTAAAGCAAATGCTTATGGCCACGGGCTTCTAGAAGTTGTTAATTCTGTCAAAACTAAAGTCGATTATTTCGCAGTTTATGCTTTTGATGATGCAATTTTTTTACGCAGCAAAAAAATTGCAAAACCAATCTTAACCTTGGGGCGCATAGTTCCAGAGCAAATCAATTTAGCGATAGAAAATAATATCGAAGTTACAATTTCAACTTTTGATATTTTGGAAGCGGCAAAAAAAACTCGCCCAAATAATAAATCTGACAAAAAATTAATCGCTCACATCTGCGTAGACAGCGGTTTGGGGCGAGATGGTTTTATTGAAAGTGATTTGGAAAAACTTTTAGATTTACTTAAAAATAAAAATCTGCAAAAAAATATTGAAATTCGTGGACTCTACGCCCACTTTGCTTCCGCCGATGATTCTGCTTTTGATTCTTATTCAGAAAACCAAATTGCTTTGTTTAAAAAATGGCAAAAATCTTTTAATAACATTGGTTTAAATCCACAAATTCATCACGCCGCAAGTGCTGGAATTTTAACTAACAAAGCCACTGATTTTGATATTGTTAGACTTGGGGTTAGCCTTTACGGATTGTGGCCTTCAGATGAAATAAAAGATAAGAAAAAAAATAAGAATAAATTACTTCCCGTCTTGTCGTGGAAAGCACAAATTTCAGAAATAAAATCTCTTCCCAAAGGCAGCGCAATTTCTTATGGCTGCACTCATATTTTAAAACGCGATTCTAAAATCGCCGTGCTTGCAGTTGGCTATTATGATGGCGTCCCGCGCATCACTTCAAATAAATCTTGGATTTTAGTGAATGGAAAAAAAGTTCCACAACTTGGTCGCGTGACCATGAATTTAATTGTATTGGATGTGACTGATGCGGGAAATGTAAAAATTGGCGACATCGCCACAATTATTGGTAGCGATAAAAAAGAAAGCATCAGCGCTGATGACTGGGCCAATTGGGCGCAAACTTCAAATTACGAAATTGTTACTAGACTTAATTCTAGCGTATCTCGTAAAGTGCTTTAGCTAGAAACTTTCAGCATCACCCCGCAACAAGTAAGGGATGACAAGGAAGTATTATCATAAAAAAAGCTCCAAAGTTTTAAAAACTTCGGAGCTTTTTTATTTTCTATTATTTCTCTCTTTGCATCATGCGTCTAAGTGACACTTAAGTAGTCCATCCTGAAATACCCCATCAACCCACATCCAGCTTGACTCCACAACACTTTCTTCTACTGTTTTTTTGCCAGAAATCGAGGGGTCGTCCTTCATTTTCTGGCAAATAAATTTAGTAAAACTTTAGCAAAGTGGGGTAAAAGAAA
>CAMCME010000051.1 GCA_945875925.1 Rickettsia typhi
ATCTCAATATCAGGACTAGAATCAAAATCAGAAAGATTAAAATGGGTTACACCGCAACTTTGCGCAACTTTCTTATTAGACTTATCACCAAGTAAAATAATTTCTTTTTTTGGATTAGAGATTCTTACACATTCAAAAACATATTTTAGGTACTTACTATTGCCATAATGGCAAAAAATTATCGGTGTATTTTTCATTTAAATTTTAAATTTTATTCTTCAAATACCATTTCCAAGCGTGTGAAACATGGTCTTCAAGCTTTACATATTTTGGCTGCCATCCCAAATAATCATTAGCAAACTTTGTGTTAGCTATCACTAAATCAGGATCTCCCTCTCTTCTTTCCCCAACTCTAATTTTAAAATCAATTTTGGTAGTTTCTTTAAAAACCTGAATCACCTGCTTTACAGAAAATCCTACACTATTTCCTAAATTAATTTTTACAGATTCTTCTTTTTCAAGCTGTTTTTCAAATGCCTTAACATGTGCATTTACAAGATCCCAAACATGAATGTAATCTCGAACACAAGTTCCATCTGTAGTTTTATAATCATCTCCAAAAATCACAAATTCCTCTCTCTTTCCATCAATAGTTTGTATCAATAATGGAAAAATATTGCTTGGATTTGTAAAAATTTCACCCATCTCTAACTCAGGATCAGCACCAGTAACATTAAAATATCTAAGTGCGCTATATTTAAAATCATAAGATTTGGCATAACTTTCCAAAATATTCTCCACCATCAATTTTGAAAATCCGTAAGTATTGATTGGCTTGGTTTTGGCGAGTTCATCAATATATATTTCTCCTGCATCAGGAATTCCAAAAATCGCTGCCGTAGACGAAAAAATAAAATGCTTTATTCCCGAATCAACCACCGCCTTCAGCAATAAATTTGTTTTGGATACATTATTTTCATAATATTTGTAAGGGTTGCGCGCCGACTCTTCAACCGACTTAGAGCCAGCGATATGAAAAACTGCCAATGGATTGTATTTAGAAAATATCTCCGTCATCTTTTGATAATCAGAAATATCGCCTTCGATCAATTGACCATATTTTACCAAGCTTCTAAAGCCGCTTGAAAGATCATCAATTGATACAGGATTATAGCCCTTTTGTGAAAGAATTTTACAAAGATTTGAACCGATAAATCCAGCTCCGCCAGTCACTATTACATTATTATCTGACATTTGATAAGCGGGTAGATGATAATTCTGCTGTTAATATTGGTGATTTTTAAAAGCCTATGAAATGAAAATCTAAAAAATTCACTAAAGAGAAATTTAAACTACTTTGACTTTGTTTTTCTCTTTTTCTCTCGGATCAAGATAGATCAAGATTGGTGCAGAGATGTAAATTGAAGAATATGTTCCAAGAGCAATACCAAAGAAGGTCGCCAAGCTAAAGCTTCTCAAAGCTTCTCCACCAAAAAATATCAAAGCCAATAAAGATGTTAAAGTTGTGCCAGCAGTTAGAATTGTTCTGCTTAAAGTTGCATTGCTGCTAATATTAATAATATCACCAAGGCTCATCTTTTTATATTTAGACAGATTTTCTCTGATACGATCATAAATCACCACTGAGTCATTGATTGAATAACCAATGATAGTAAGCACTGCCGCAATTGAAGTAAGATTAAATTCAAGCTGAGTGATAGAGAAAAATCCTACTGTAAAAACTGCATCATGAAGCAAGGCAAAAATTCCACCCAAACCAAATTGCCAATCAAACCTGATCCAAATATAAACCATGATGAAGACGAAAGACAGGAATAAAGCTAAGAAGCCTTTTTTAATCAGCTCTGAACCAACTTGTGGGCCAACATAATCAATCTTACGATATTCAATGCCTCTATATTTTTCATTTAAAGATTCTTGGATTTTTCTAACCAAAACTGATTGTTCTTCTGACGATTTTCCAACTCTGATGAGAAGATCTCTTTGATCTATATTTTGAATTTGAACATCTTTTGCTTCTTTACTGATCATTTCTCTAACTTCAGCAACATCAACATCTTCAGACATTCTGGCCTCAATTAAAATCCCGCCAGCAAAATCAATTCCGAGGTTTAAGCCTCTGGTAAAAACTAAAATCAAAGAAACCAAAATGCAAAAAATCGACGCAAAAAGTGCAATTTTATGCACTTTCATGAAGTCGATTTTGGTATTGCCTAAAACTGTGCGGAAACTTGCCAAGATTTTTACCCTTTGATTGAATCCCCTTATAAAGAGGATCGGTTCTTGCATGGGAAGAGTTTTGGAGATTACTCCAAAACTTAAATTAGTTAAAAATTAATTAACTAAGCTTTTTTAGAGATCTTTTTGATAGCTGCAGAAAGTCTAGAAAGCTTTCTAGAAGCGGTGTTTAATTTGATGATATCTTTGCTAACACCACGCATGAATTCTGGTTGAAGAGCTTTGAAAGCTTCTTTAGCTTTAACTTCATCTGCTGCTTTAATAGCATCATCAACTTTTCTAATGAAACTTCTGATTCTGTTTTTTCTTGAGCTGTTAACTTCATTCTTTTTAGCGCTTGAACGCAAAGCTTTGATCGCTGACTGTGTATTAGCCATTTTAGTTTTCTATTTAAAAATTTTAGGAAGGTAAAAAAGGAACGCGCAAATTAAGCACATAATTAAATTTATCAAGAATTAAGTTACCAACCAACCCGCTTCTTAACTTCTTCTTCTGGTTCATCAACAAAACTAGCCGGATCAACGCTGTAAACCATCTGATATTTGCCGTTATTTTGCTCTTCAAATATTTCAAATTTATCAGCGAATTTATCTTCTACTCTGAAAAGAATTTTTGGATTTCGATCATCCTTATTCACTACATATAAATCCCATAAATCATAGCTTTTATGACCCTGCGCATAAGCTAGATCAACTTTCACATCGCTGTCAAAAATCACTTCTACCACGCTCATCTGCCAAGTATTTTTCTGTTTTTGCACAATCGCGGTAAGAGAAGTAATATCAGCAAAATCAGACCCCAATTCAGCGTCTTTGCTATCGCGTAATAAATATAAGTTAAAAACTAAAGTTTGAGGATTTGATTTAACTTTCCAAAGATAAGTGGTCGAAAGACTATCAATAGTGTTTTGATCAATTTGGCGATTTAAGAAAAAGCTCTCAATTTTTTTCACCAATCCCGGATATTTTCTAAAATCTTCTTTCCAAGCAGTTGGATAATTACGACTATCTGCCGAAATTAAACGCATCTTTTCACTCGGCATTGGTCCGTTGTAATTATATATTTTCTGCCATTTGGTGATGTAATTCCTATCTATAATTTCACTCTTAGAAAAAAACTTCATACGACCACTAATCACATTTCCCACATTTTTTTTATTTGAACCATCAATGTAATTTTTTTGTAAAGATTTATGTAAATCTTTTTCTGATTTTATAGAAGATTTTTCCGCAGTATATTTTTGTAAGGCCTTGTCTTTCTTAAGTTCTTCTCTTGCAAATTTCATTGCTGCATAATTTGACTTCAAAGCAATTGTGACGAATTTTTTATCACTTTTAATTTTTTCTGGCGCAAATTCCAGAAGCAAACCATTGTCTCTAAGCGCTATTTCCGCATATTCTGGCATTTCTTTCAGACGATTTGATGCAAAAATATAATTTTTTGAATCAGCAATAATCATCTTTTTCATAAAGATTTTATTATTTAAAAGTCTCGAATCTGCATATTGCAAAGAGTCGCGACTTAGATAAATAGAGCGCTCCATGAAGCTTTGATCTGATAATAATTTAGGAGAAGCATATTTTAAAACTTCTGGGCTGATTTTGATTAAACGATAAACAAAATTTTCATCTTCTTTTAAAATGTCAGAAGCATATTGGAATTGTGATGGATCGATGAGAGAAACTTGAAAAATCAAACGGCGATCTAGCTTTAAACAATCGAGAATATTTTTGATGTAATCAGGATTCTTATTTCTTACTTCGGTGAGAATCTGGTTAAAAAATTCATATTGATTGCTGCAAGTGCCGTCGCGAGCAATTTGCACTTCTTGGATTGGAGCTTCTTGAATAGGAGATTGCATCATAGCTGGTTGCGCCATTGTCGCTGGATCTTGCATCATGGATGGCATCATCGAAGGAGGAATCCTTGATGGCGGCATCATGGAAGGCTTCATAGAAGATGGAATTGATGCAGGAGATTGAGCCATAGCTGCTGGATCTATCATCATTGAAGGAGGCATCGTTGATGGCGGCATCATAGAAGATGGAATTGATGCAGGAGATTGAGTCACAGATGCTGGATCTGGCATCATTGAAGGCATCATTGAAGCTGGCATTTCCATTGGCGGACGAATTTGCGCATTAGCAAAAGCCCCGAATAATGAGAAAAAAACTATAAGGATGACTCGCAAAAAACCCATAGCAAGCACCATAATTTTGATTAGAACTACTTAGAAAAATTTCAGTGAATTAGCCTTTCATTGAAGAAACATCGCCAATTTCAATGGTGCGACGATTTTGGAAATAGATCACTAAAATAGCCAATCCAATAGCAGCTTCTGCACCAGCAACTGTTAAAACAAAAATCGCAAAAACTTGTCCAACTAAATCATTTAAGTTAGATGAAAAAGCTACGAAATTAATATTTACAGCCAATAGCATGATCTCAATCGACATTAAAAGTGAGATGATATTTTTGCGATTCAAGAAAATTCCACTAACGCCAATACAAAATAAAATCGCTGAAAGAACTATAAAATTATAAACATTCAAATTGCCAAGATTACTCATTGATACCTTCTCCAGATTTAACTTTAACCAATTCAAGCGAATTTGCTTTATTTCTAAATACTTGATCGCTGATTTTTTGTTTTCTGATAAAGCGAGTTTCGTCTCTTAGAGTTAAAACAATCGCTCCAATCATCGCTACAAAAAGTATCGCGCCTGAAAGTTGGAAAGGCAGAAGGAAATCAGTATAAAGAACATTGCCGATAGCATTGATATTATGCATATCGTGAGGTGTCGGGAACAGAATTTTAGTGTCGTAATATTTGATAGTAGAAACTTTGATAACCAAAAATATTTCAGCAAACATCACTACAGCAACTAAAATGAAGATAGGTAAATGTCTGTTAAATTGTGCTTTAATTTTACTGCTATCAACATCAAGCATCATCACCACGAATAAGAATAGAACTGCAATGGCTCCTACATAGACCACAATCAATAACATTGCCAAAAATTCTGCACCCAGCAAAACAAAAAGCGCTGCAGCATTTAAGAAGGCCAAAACTAAAAACATTACAGCGTGAACTGTGTTTCTAGCGCTAATAACCACAAGGGCTGAAGCCACTAAAATAAAAGAGAAAAAGTAAAAGAGAATTTCTATGAATGTCATTTTTTTTGAGGATTATCTATTTTCAATATCAAGTTCAATGTTCTTGCGCAAAGCATATTCAAAACGGTCGCCATTGCTGAGAAGTTTGTTTTTATCGTAATAAAGTTCTTCACGAGTTTCAGTAGCAAATTCAAAATTTGGTCCTTCAACAATTGCATCCACTGGGCAAGCTTCTTGGCAAAATCCACAATAGATACATTTCAACATATCAATGTCATATTTGGTAGTTCTTCTACTGCCGTCAGATCTTTCTTCAGCTTCAATTGTGATGGCTTGCGCTGGGCAAATTGCTTCACAAAGTTTACAAGCGATACATCTTTCTTCACCATTAGCATAACGACGCAAAGCATGTTCGCCACGAAATCTTGGGCTTAATGGGCCTTTTTCATAAGGGTAATTTATGGTAACTTTTTTTTTGAAGAAATATTTTAAAGTCAAAGCGTGACCAACAAAAATTTCTTTAAGAAAAAGTGAAAATGCGGTTTTAAAAATATACATTTTGAATTTTTTTAGATCCTTTAATTTTTATATTCTGAAAGACAAAAGCCTTGGATTTATTGAAGATAAACAACATAAGCCGCAGTACCAACAACCCAAATTAATGATATTGGTAAAAATACTTTCCAACCCAAACGCATTAATTGGTCATAACGATATCTAGGTAAAGTTGCACGGACCCAAATGAAGCAGAAAAGCAAAAGGAAGATTTTTGTAACAAGCCAGATTGGTCCTGGAATTGCATTGAATAAATCATTATCAAATGGAGGCAACCAACCACCTAAAAATAGAATTGCTGCGAAAGATGAAATCAAAATCATATTAGCATATTCACCAAGGAAAAACATAGAAAATGGCATTGAGCTATATTCCACATTATATCCCGCAACTAGCTCAGATTCTGCTTCAGGAAGATCGAAAGGTAAGCGATTAGTTTCTGCTAAAGCTGAGATGAAGAAAACTACAAACATCGGGAAAAGTGGTAAAGCAAACCAGTGATTTTTTTGCGCTAAAACAATTTCGCTAAGATTTAGCGAACCCACACAAAGCACAACTGAAACAATAACCAAACCAATTGAAACTTCGTAAGAAATCATTTGCGCTGAAGAGCGAATTGCACCAAGGAAAGCATATTTAGAGTTACTAGCCCAACCTGCAATGATGATACCGTAAACACCAAGTGAAGAAGTGGCGAGTAGATAAGTAACGCCAACATTGATGTTAGAAACCACAAAAGTTTCACTGAAAGGAATAACGGCCCAACCAATTAGAGCCAATACGAAAGTGATGATTGGAGCGATTAAAAAGAGAATTTTATTAGCGTTAGAAGGAATGATAACTTCCTTGAACATCAATTTAACACCGTCAGCAAGAGGCTGAAGTAAACCAAAAGGACCAACTACATTTGGACCTTTTCTAAGTTGCATCGCCGCGATAACTTTTCTTTCCATCAAAGTAAGATAAGCAATGGCGCCAACTAAAGGCAAAACCACCAATAAAATTTTACCGATGATTGGTAAAATTGTAGACAACATTAAAGGCAAAATAACATTGTTTAGATATTGCGAAAACTGCTCCATTTTACTGATTTTGATTGGTCTTAATTATTTTTGAAATGTGCGCGAGGTAGAGAGAAATTTCGCGAGTTTATTTTTCATTTTGAGAATGTCAATATTTGCAGGCAAGCCTGATTATTTAGTTAAAACATTTCAGAATTAAAAAGAATATCACACCCAAACCACCAACGAATAAACCACAAACTAGGTCATCCAACATTACCCCAAAACCACCTTTCACATTTCTATCGATTTTGCCGATGATTGATGGTTTTAAAATATCCAAAAGTCTGAAACCCAAAAAACAGAAAGTGATGTGAGAAGACGCAACCACCAAATTACCACCAGATTCAACATCCAAAAAATAATAAGATTTTACAAAAGGATAAATTAAAGCCAAAGCCACCACCTGCCCTAATACTTCGTCTAGAACGATTGAAGGATGATCTTCGTCATTTAAAGATTTTGAATAAATGGGAACTGCAAAAATTCCGTAATAAAACATGGCAACAGATGCCAAAGCCCAAATCATAGTTTCAACCCAAAGCGGCACACCTTCTAGAAAAAATAAATAGCTAAATCCTAACCAGATTAAAATTGTAGCAAAGCTGCCAACAGTTCCCGGGGCATATTTACTTTTGCCACAACCAAAAAGAGTTAAAATTGCCGCGTGAATTTTTATGGAAGACATGAAATTAAGAATTAATTAATGTGAAAAAATATCAACCGATGAAAAACCTTGTAAATCTAGTCTAGCACGCGTCGGCAGAAATTCTATACATCTTTGAAAATCTTCAAATCTGCCTTCTTTTTTTAACATATCATCAAGTTTGATTTTGATTTTATGTAAATGCAAAACATCAGAAGCAGCATAATCAATTTGCTGCTTAGTAATTTCGCTATTCCCCCAGTAAGATGATTGCTGTTTTTTAGAAATCTCAACACTTAAAAGTTCGTCGCACAAAGACTTTAAGCCGTGAGCATCTGTGTAAGTACGAACTAATTTTGAAGCAATTTTTGTGCAATAAACATTTTTTAAATCTACGCCCAGATAACGGCTGATCACCGCCCAATCAAAACGCGCAAAGTGGAAAATTTTTAAAACTTTTTCATCAGATAAAAGTTTTTTTAAGTTCGGAGCTGCGTATTTATTCTGCTCAAATTGCACCAAATGCGCATCACCATTTCCATCAGAAATTTGTATCACACAAAGGCGATCGCGATTAACATTAAGGCCCATGGTTTCTGTGTCTATGGCAATTTCTAGGCCAAGATTTAGACCGTCTGGAAGATCGTTTTTATATAGATAATTAGTCATATTTTTATTTTTATTTAAATGCCCTCTTTGCAAAAGAGGGTGGATCAATAGCGTAGGCGATTGAGACGGGTGATTTAAAAGGTAAATCCGTGATCGATTTAGAAAATTAATTCCAAGTTCGTGACGAAAAATCCTCCGTCACGCCTCACGGCGTGCCACCTCCTTTTGCAAAGGAGGCTTTTTACGCAACAAGTCTTTCTAAAAATTCGTCTTTTAGAACTGGTAAAGCAGAATTAATTTCCTGCATTTCTTCCATCTTGCCATTGCAATGCAAAACTATGTCACATCCTGCTTTTAAGATGTTTTTTGATTTATCATAAAAGCTTCCTTGAAGAGCTTTCATCGACACATCGTCGCTCATCAAAATATTCTTAAAGCCAATTTCTTCGCGAATTATTTTAATGGCATTTGGTGAAATTGTAGCACAGCAATCTTTATCAATCGCGTTATATAAAATATGCGCTGTCATGGCGAATTTTTGGTCGTTCAATTCTATGAAAGGCAAGAAGTCGGTTTTTCTTAATTCATCTAAAGAAACATCAACGCTTGGAAGTTCTAAATGACTATCCGAAGTGCCGCGACCGTGACCTGGTATATGTTTAATAACAGGATAAATTTTTTGAGATAATAAGCCTTCGCAAACTTTTCTCGCTAAATCAACCACCTGATCAGCCTCTTTTCCATAAGCGCGATCTCCAATCACTTGATGGGTTTTTGGAGTCAGAATATCAAGCACTGGCGCACAGTCAACATTGATACCAACTTCTGATAAATCCTTTCCAATTTCTTGAAAATTTTTGAATAATTCTTCTTTAGCTTGTTCTGGATTGCTTTGATAAAGATCTGCAAAATATTGACCCGCTGGATATTTTTTCCAATGTGGTTCTTTAAGACGAGCAACTCGACCACCTTCTTGATCAACTAAAATCAATACTTCACCACCCATCAATTCTTTCATAGAATCTGTCAGTTTTTTTAGCTGTTCTTTATCTTGAATATTGCGAGCGAAAACTATGAAACCTAAAGCGCCATTTTTAGAGAAAAAATATTTTTCTTCATCACTAAGAGTAAGACCTGAAACGCCGTAAATTACTGGTTTGTTAGCATTTTTATTTTGGGATATTTTGTGGAGTAATGTCATATTTGGATTTGTAGAAAACTATATTACCACTTTTAAAACTGGATTTCCGCCTAAGCGGGAGTGACAGAAAATGTAACTATAAAACACCTTTAGTTGATGAAATCGCATCTTTTTTTCTTTCATCAATTGTAACCGCTTGACGCATGGCACGCGCCAAACCTTTAAAGCAAGATTCCACGATATGGTGATTATTCACGCCGTAAAGATTTTCAACATGCAAATTGCAACCAACAGCTGAAGCAAAAGCAAAAAACCATTCACGGAAAAGTTCGCAGTCCATATTGCCAACTTTGTCTCTTTTAAATTCGCAATTCCAAACTGGGTAAGAACGACCAGATAAATCAACCACCACGCGAGTTAAAGTTTCATCCATCGGAATGTAAGAATGGCCAAAGCGAGTAATTCCTCTTTTATCTGCAAGAGCTATTTTAAAGGCTTCACCAAGTGCAATTGCGCTATCTTCAGTTGTGTGATGGAAATCAATGTGAAGGTCGCCCTTAACTTCCAATTCAATATCAACAAGGCTGTGATGAGAAAGTTGTTCGATCATGTGATCTAAAAATCCGATGCCAGTTTCAACTTTATATTGACCAGTTCCATCAAGGTTAATTGCAACTTTGATTTTAGTTTCTTTGGTATTTCTTTCGAATTTTGCGGTACGCATTTTTTAATTTTTACAGATTTTTTAAGGACAAACTGAACTCAAGAGATCCTCGGCCGCTGAAACGACCAAGGATGATGAAAAATTATTTTTTCAAATTTTTTGCCACAAAATCCCAATTCACTAAGTGATTCAAGAAGGTATCCATGTAAGTAGGACGAGCATTTTGATAATCTAAATAATAAGCATGTTCCCAAACATCCATTGTCATTAATGGAGTTGCATTTGTTGTTAGAGGAGTTTCGGCATTGCCAGTCTTAGTAACTTTTAATTTACCATCTTCTAAAACTAACCAAGCCCAACCTGATCCGAATTGAGTTGCGCCAGCATTTTTAAATTCTGTAACGAAATTTTCGTAAGAGCCAAAATCAGCTTCAATTTTTTGCAGAACTTCTCCAGATGGTTTTCCGCCACCATTTGGTTTCATTGAATTCCAATAAAAAGTGTGATTCCAAACTTGCGCTGAATTGTTAAAAATTCCTGCTTTAGTTTTGTCAGCGTGAGAAATTTTGATAACTTCTTCTAAAGATTTTTCTGCTAAATCAGTTCCTGCAACCAAATTGTTAAGATTGTTAGCATAAGCTTGATGATGTTTTCCATAGTGAAAATTTATAGTATTTTCAGAGATGTGAGGTGCTAAAGCATTTTTCTCATAAGGAAGTTTTGGTAACTCAAATGGCATAGTTGCTCCGGTTTTGTTGTTTAATTTGTTATTTAATTTTAGCGACGAAAGGCTCTCTTCATTTTTCTTGAATGCGAACAATTTAGCTGAAGCTTTAACTGTACAGGCACTTAATAAAAAAGCTGAGGATAATAAAGTATTTTTGATAAATTTTCTTTTTGACATTTGCATGAAATTAAACTTAAATTTGATCTCGCTTCAAGTCAATTAACAAACTCACAAATGATAAAAATTTCCGCAGTAATTGTTGCTCATAACGAAGAAAAAAAAATTGAAGACTGTCTAAAAAGTCTGCGCTTTGTCGATGAGATCGTTGTAGTTCTCGATAAATGTAGTGATGGCACCAAAGAAATTGTTAAAAAATATACCGATAAAATTATTGAAGGATCTTGGGAAATTGAAGGCGCGCGCCGCAATGTTGCTGTGCAAGCTGCTTCTGGTGAATGGATTTTAGAAATAGATGCTGATGAAAGAATTTCTAAAGAATTGGCTGATGAAATTTTACAAAAAATAAATACTTCATCTCCTTGCGCCTTTGTTGTGCCAATTGCTAATTACATTGGTAAACGCCATGTAAAATATGGTTGGCTTAGAACGCTCTGCGTTTTGCATCGCCAAACTTTATCTTATCGCGGTTTGAAAAAATATCATGAAGATAAATTAGTTCATCCAACTTGTGATTTGGACGCTGAAATAAAATATTTTCAAAATCCTCTAACTCATTTAGTTGATGATAATATTGCAGATTTATTAGCGCGTTTTAATCGCTATACAGCTTGGCGAGCTAATGACTTAATTTCTTCTGGCAAGATTGATAAAAAAACAAAAGAAATTTTATTTAAAAAAATTATCAAATTTAAATTCCGCTTCTTCAAATCTTTCATCATAAAAAAAGGTTATAAAGAAGGTTATTTAGGATTTTTAATCGCCATTCTTGCCGCCTCATATCCGCTCGCCTCTTATCTAAAAGCCAAGGAAAAATTACAAAATGAGAATCGTTAACATCATCTTAACTTCGCAAAATGGCGGAGCAGAACAGGCTTTTATTGACTATTGCACAGCTCTTAGAAATTTGGGTCACGATGTTTTGGGAATCGTAAAAAATGATGCGCCTTATATCGCCGAAGTAGAAAAACTGGGAATCAAAGTTAAAAAAGTTAAAAATAATTTTGGCTATTACGATCCATTCACAATTTCAGATATTAAAAAAATTCTCCAAGAATTTGATGCCGATGTTGTTTTTTCTCACATGGGAAGGTCCGTTGTTTTGGCGCGCAAAGCCATCAAGAAAATAAAAAATAAAAAAATCATCGAAATCGCCATTAATCACAGCATGAATGTTAAAAGGTCAATTGGCGCTGATATTGTGCTTTCAGTGAGTAAAGTGATTTTTTTTAGAACTATTGATTTAGGGCAAAGCGAAAGCACAAGCTTTGTAATTCCCAATGCAATCGATTTAAGAGATACAATTGAAATTGCTCCAAAAATTAATTTATCAGAAAAAGATACTATAGTGATTGGAAGCTTAGGACGCTTTGATAAAGCCAAGGCTTTTCGTTTTGCAATTAAGGCTATAAAAATTCTCGAAACAGAATTTCCTAGTAAAAAATTTCTCCTAAAAATTGCAGGATCTGGACAACAAGATAAATTTTTGCGCGACTTGGCAAAAGAATTGAATGTAGAAGATAAAATAGATTTTTGTGGCTGGATAAAAGATAAAAAAGAATTTTACAGCTCAATTGATATTTTCTGTCTGCCTTCACAGCGCGAAACTTTTGGACTGGTTTTGCTGGAAGCTATGAAATATCGCAAACCAATAATTTCTACTAACGCTGATGGCCCAAAAGAAATTTTGTCAAATCGCATTGATTCTTTAATCGTCGAATTAGAACCTCTGAATAACACTGAAGAGAGAATTGCCCTAGCAATAATTGAGATGGTTGAAAATCCTGATTTGGTAAATTCTATGATTGAAAATTCTTTTATCCGCTTGAAAGAAAGATTTTCTTACGAGTCTTTAGAGAAAAGATTGCAGGAAATTGTTGGAAAAGTATCTGCCCAATAAATTAACGACCGCGGCTATGTTGTTTGCCAGCAGCTCTTTCTTTAGCTTCAATCATACTAGCCCAAAAACCTTGATCACCTCTCTTATTAATTATTT
>CAMCME010000052.1 GCA_945875925.1 Rickettsia typhi
GTATCTCTTCCAGAAGGAGTAGAAATGGTTATGCCTGGTGATAATATTAAAATCACTGTAGAACTTATTTCTCCTATCGCTATGGAAGAAGGTCTTCGTTTTGCTATCCGTGAAGGTGGTAGAACTGTTGGGGCTGGGGTGGTTAGTAAAGTTATTAAATAGTTTTGAGGCGGGCCTTCAAAGGCCCGTCAATAAATTATTAAATGTGTTATTTAAGCACATTTTTAGGAGCGTAGCTCAACTGGTAGAGTAGCGGTCTCCAAAACCGTTGGTTGGGGGTTCGACTCCTCTCGCTCCTGCCACTTTTTTAAATTTAAAAGTAGTTTGATTTTGAAAATATTGAATTTTTTCAGAGATGTAATTGATGAGCTAAAAAAGCTTTATATTCCTTCTAAAAAAGAAACCTATATCACAACAATAACTATTTTGGTTACGATTGCGGTGGTTTCTTTGGCGATCTTATTAGCTGATTTTATCATTTCAAAAATCATCGGAATTATTTTTGGCCTATAATTAAATATAACTTTTTGGATATTGCAAAGATGGATAAAATAGAGAATAAGTGGTATATATTAAATGTGATGGCAGGCCAAGAAAATAAGGTTGCCTCTGACATTAAATCAATGATGATGCGCGGCACTCTTGGTAAATATGTTGTCGAAGTTTTAGTGCCTTCTAAACAAGTTGTAAAAATTAAAAAAGGACAAAAAGTTCAAGAAGCTCAAAAGCTTTTTCCTGGATATGTATTTATTAATGCAAATATCGACTCTGAAGCTTATAACTCAATAAATGCTATTCCGAAAGTAATGGGATTTTTGGGTGGAAAAAATAGTCCAGAGCCGGTTAAAGATGATAAAATGCAAGAAATTTTAAGTCTCTCAAATGAGCAAGTGGCAGATAATAAAAATGTCATTTTCGAAATTGGTGAAACTCTAAATGTTATTGAAGGGCCTTTCGAATCTTTCTCTGGCGCGGTTGAAGAGTATGATGCTGAAAAACAAAAAGTTAAAATTTCTATTTTAATTTTCGGTAGAGCGACTTCGGTTGAGTTAGATATAAGTCAGGTAGAAAAAGTTTCTTAAAAATTTTTAGAAAAATTGGTTGCAAATTATTTTTGCAAAACTAACCTTCTGCGCCTCGCAAATATTGGCGGTACATTTAAGCTACATTTAAAAGGCCCACAAAGTCAATGAAGTAAAGCTTTCTAAAGCTAATTCCTTAAAAAATATTATGTCAAAAAGTAAAAAAGAGATTCTTGGTCTTATAAAATTACAAGTAGCTTCTGGAAAAGCTAACCCAGCCCCTCCAATTGGACCAGCATTGGGTCAAAAAGGCCTAAACATTATGGAGTTTTGCAAGCAATTTAACGCTTTGAAATTCGATTATGATCTTGGAACTCCAATTCCAGTTACAATTACTGCTTATAAAGATAAGTCTTTCACATTCACAACTAAAAGCCCTCCGGTTTCTTATTTGATCATGAAAGAAATTGGTCTAACAAAAGGTTCATCTAATCCTGGAAAAGACACTGCTGGCAAAATTACAATGGCTCAAATCACAGCTGTAGCAAAAAAGAAAATGGTTGATATGAATGCATCAACTGTAGAGGCTTGCGTACAAATGGTTAAAGGCTCTGCTACTTCAATGGGACTTGAAGTTATTGAATAAATAAGTGGTTGAATAAATAAATTTTAAATAAGCAATGTCAAAAAATATTAAAAAAGTTGAAAAGATTGTTGAAAAACATTCTGCAGCAAATCTTGAAGAAGCGATTAAAAAAGTTCAAGAATTAAGCTCTGCAAAAAAGCGTAAATTCAACGAATCAATCGATATCGCAGTTAATTTAGGAATTGATGCTAAACAATCAGATCAAACTGTTAAAGGTTCTGTTCTACTTCCTAACGGATCTGGAAATAAAGTAAGAGTTATTGTTTTTACTTCTAATGAAGATGTGAAAAAATCAGCTCTTGAAGCTGGAGCTATTTTAGCTGGCCTTGAAGATTTGGTTTCAAAAATTGAAGGTGGCTTTCTTGATTTTGATTGCTGTGTTGCAACTCCGGATGTAATGCAAAAAATCAGCAAAATTGCTAGAAAATTAGGGCCTCGTGGTTTGATGCCAAGTCCAAAAAATGGTACTGTTACAACTGATGTTAAAAAAGCTGTATCAGATGCATTAAAAGGTAAGGTTGATTTTAAAAATGATAAAGCTGGAACAGTTCACTGTCTAGTTGGTAAAGTTGATTTTGATGCAAAAGCTTTGATAGAAAATGCTAAGGCAGTTATTAAAGCTATAAAAGATTCTAAGCCAGAAAGTTCAAAAGGAAAATTCATAAGAGAATTTTACTTGAATACAACAATGGGGCCATCAGTGCAAGTTGCTATTGATAGCTTATAATAAAAATTCCTCAAAAAGATGAATAGAAACGAAAAAGCGCAATTAATTTCTTCACTAAAAGACAAGCTCTCAGCTAGTAATTTTGTGGCGGTTGTTCACTATAGAGGAATGACCGATAAACAACTTTATGATATGAGGGTAGCTCTTAAATCTAAAGCTTGTGGTATTAAAATTGCTAAAAATACTCTAGTTAAAGTTGCGATCCAAGGTACTGAGTTGGAAGTTCTAACTCCACACTTATCTGGTCCAACAGCAATCCTCTATTCGCAAGATATGGTTGCTTTGTCAAAAATTCTTTCTGATTTTGCTAAAGAAGTCGAGGTTTTGAAAATAAAAATCGGCTACTTAAACAAAGCGCTGGTTTCTGAAGATGTTATCAGAGATTTGGCAAAACTAGGTTCTATGGAAGAGGTAAGATCTTCTTTCATCGGCAAGCTGAAAGGTATTCAGTCTAACTTTGTGAGAATTATAAATGCTCCCGAGTCCGGAATGGCTTCTTTATTCAAAAACTAATAACAAAAAACAAAAAATAGGATAAAAAATGACTACTAATCTTGAACAACTTACAGAAACCCTTTCTTCTCTTACCATTCTTGAATTAGCTGATCTAAGCAAAAAATTAGAAGAAAAATGGGGAGTTTCTGCTGCTTCATTCGCTGCTGCTCCTGCTGCTGCTGCAGCTGTTGCTGAAGTAAAAGATAAATTCGAAGTTGTACTTGTTGCAGCTGGCGAAAATAAAATCAACGTGATCAAAGAAGTTAGAGGCATCACTGGTCTTGGCTTGAAAGAAGCTAAAGATCTAGTTGAAGGCGCTCCTAAAACTGTTAAGTCTGATGTTCCAACAGCTGAAGCTGAAGAATTGAAAAAGAAATTAGAAGCAGCTGGTGCTAAAGTTGAATTAAAGTAATTTTTGCTTTTTTCAATAGCCAATCCATCATCAATGGTGGGTTGGCTTTTGGCGTTTATGCTCCTTCAATTATGAAACGAGATAAACTTATACTCCCATATCTCGCTCTCGTCAAAATTTGATTTAAAATTAAGTCAACAAAAAAGAGGTTTATCCAAGGTGATTCAGGTTCGTAATTTTGATCAAGCTCTTCTAAGAAAAAGCTTTAGCAACAATAAAGACAGAGAGGAAATTCCTTATCTGATCTCGCTTCAAAAAGAATCTTACGCAAAATTTCTACAAGCAAATATTGATTCAGGAAAAAGAGAGAATGTTGGCATTCAATCTGTATTTAATTCCTTTTTCCCACTTTCTGATTCAGCTGGAAGAGTTACGCTGGAATTCGTAGCATATTCTTTAGGTGAGCCAAAATATGAAGCTTATGAATGTCTATCTGCAGGCAGAAGCTTTTCAGCTCCGATGCGCGCCCAGCTCAGATTAATTTTATGGCATCAAGAAGAAGGCAGCGAAGTTAAAGAAATCCGCTCTATTAAAGAACAAGAAGTATATCTTTGCGACATTCCTTTGATGACTGAAACAGGAAGTTTCATTATCAATGGCGCTGAAAGAGTTATTGTTTCTCAAATGCGTAGAGCTCCAGGTGTATTTTTCGATAGCGAAAATGTAAAATTATCTGGTTCAAAATCTTATACTGCAAAAATAATTCCTCATATTGGCTCATGGCTTGATTTTGAATTTGACAGCAAAGATATCCTCTATTTCCGCGTTGATAAGAAAAGAAAAATTCCAGTTTCTTCTTTACTAAGAGCTATTGGAATGACTTCTGAAGATATCATCCGTAGTTTCTATGGTTCTGTGGAAGCTGTTCTTACTAAAAGAGGATGGGCTACTACATTTGATGCTGAAACCTTTATTGGTAAAAAAATCGTTCATGATTTAGTTTGTGCTGACAGTGGCGAAATCGTACTTAAGGAAGGTACAAAACTAAATCGCAAAACTGCAGAAAAATTAAAAGAAGAAAAATTCAATAATTATCTTTTAACTGATGAAATCCTTTTGGGATATATCATTGCTAAAGATATCATCGACACTGACACTGGTGAATTATTGTTAGAAGCTGGTAGTATTGTTACGCCAGAAAGTTTAGAAATTTTACAAAAATTGAATTTCAAAGCTATTTCTATCATCAATCCTAGTAAATCTGAAGTTGGCCCATATCTATACAACACTATGTTGGTAGATAAAAACCAAAGTCAAAAAGATGCTTTATTTGATATTTATAAAGCAATCAGACTTGGAGAAGCTCCATCATCTCTAGATGTTGCTAAAAATTATTTTGAAAATCTATTTTTCTCTGATGCCAGATATAATCTATCTGATGTTGGTAGAATGAAAATGAATCACAGACTTGCCTTAGAAATAGGTAAAGAGACTCTGCATTTAACTCATGATGATGTAAGACAAGCGATAAAAATTTTAAGCTTGATCAAACATAATGATTTAAAAACAGATGATATTGACAACCTTGCAAATAGAAGGGTTAGAGCCGTTGGTGAATTGATCGAAAATCAACTTCGTGTTGGTATGTCAAGAATTGAGAAATCAATTGTTGAAAAAATGAACTCGGTTGAAGTTGATACGATCATGCCACAAAGCTTGATCAATTCTAAGCCTCTTCTTACTGCGGTAAAAGATTTCTTTGCGACTTCTCAATTGTCGCAATTCATGGATCAAACAAATCCTTTGGCTGATGTAACTCACAAACGCAGACTTTCTGCTTTAGGACCTGGTGGTCTTACTCGCGAAAGAGCAAGTTTCGAAGTTCGTGACGTTCATCCTACTCATTATGGAAGAATTTGTCCGATTGAAACTCCTGAAGGACCTAATATTGGTTTGATCAATAGTTTGGCTACTTATGCTAGAGTTAATGAATATGGTTTCATCGAAACTCCTTATCGTAAAGTTGTAAATGGTAAAGTTACTGATGAAGTTAAATATTTCTCAGCTTTAGAAGAAATCGATTTCGCGATCGCTCCTTCAGCCATCGAACTTGATGAAAAAAATGTTATCAAAGCTGATTTGGTAAATTGTCGTAAGAATGGTGAATTCGTTATGACTTCATCTGATAAGATCGACTATATCGATGTTTCAACTAAACAAATCGTTTCTATCGCGACCACTCTAATTCCATTCCTCGAGAATGATGATGCGAACCGTGCTTTGATGGGATCGAACATGCAACGCCAAGCAGTTCCTCTTCTTAGACCAGATGCTCCTCTTGTAGGAACTGGTATGGAAGCTGTGATCGCTGCCGATTCTGGTGCCGCTGTTAAAGCTAAAAAAAGTGGTGTAGTAAAATTTGTTGACGCTTCAAAAATTGTCGTTGAATCAATTGAAGACGGAATTCCAAATATTGATGTATATAGCTTAGCTAAATATGTTAGAACTAACCAAGATACTTGTGTTAACCAAAGACCTACAGTTTCGATTGGCCAAAATGTAAGAGCTGGTCAAATTATTTCTGACGGACATAGTATTGCTGATGGTGAAATTGCTTTAGGTAAAAATGTGCGTGTTGCATTCATGCCTTGGAGCGGTTATAACTTTGAGGATTCGATCATTATTTCAGAAAAATTATTATCTGAAGATGCGTTTACTTCAATTCACATCGAAGAGTTAGATATAGTTGCTCGCGATACTCGTTTAGGACCTGAAGAAATTACTCGTGATATTCCGAATGTTAGTGAAGAGGCTTTATCTAAGCTTGATGAAGAAGGTATTATTCACATTGGTGCTGAAGTTAATGCTGGGGACCTTTTGGTTGGCAAAACCACTCCAAAAAGTGAATCCCCAATGACTCCAGAAGAAAAATTACTTAAAGTAATTTTCGGGGAAAAAGCTTCGGATGTGAAAGATTCTTCATTATATGCTTCAACTGGTACCAGCGGTACTGTTGTAGATGTTAAGGTTTTCTCACGCAAAGGTATCGAAAAAGATGAAAGATCTGTTTATATCGAAATGCAACAAATCGAAGAAATTTCTAAGCGCAAAAATCTTAGAATTTCTTTCTTAGAAGATTCTTTGAAAGACGCTTTGATTGCTTTATTTGCAGATAAAAAACTTACCAGCAATGTTGATAAGCTTAAGTCTAAATCAAAATTAGAAGCTAAAGAATTAGAAGCTTTACATAAAAACCAATTGATCAAAGTGATCGTTGATGATGTGAAGTCCATGGATAAAGCTGAAAAACTTATTAAATCTCACAACAAACGAGTTGCTGAAATTGAGAAAGAATTTTCTGACAAAGTTGCGCGCATTAAATCTGGTGATGAATTAGGACAAGGCGTTCTAAAAATCGTTAAAGTTTATATCGCTTCAAAATACAGATTGCAGCCAGGTGATAAAATGGCCGGAAGACATGGTAACAAAGGTGTGGTTTCTAAAATCGCTCCAGTTGAAGACATGCCTTACGCAGCAAGTGGTGAGCCAGTAGATATCGTGCTTAACCCTCTTGGTGTACCTTCTCGTATGAACATTGGTCAGATTCTTGAAACTCACTTAGGTTTTGCTTCGAAAGAAGTAGGCAGACAAATTGCTCACTTGTTAGAGCAAGTTGCTTCTGAAAAAACGAAATTTATCAAACAGTTAAAAGATAAAATCTTAGCAGTTTATAATTCAGAAAGCGAAATCAAAAAAGTACAGTCAATGAGTGATGATGAGCTTATCGAGTTCGCATCTAAACTTAAAAATGGTGTGCCTTTTGCGACTGGTATTTTTGAAGGAGCTAAAGAAGAATATATCACCAAATTGCTTGAAATGGCTGGTGTAGATAGATCAGGACAAATTGATTTATTCGATGGTAAAACTGGTCAGAAATTTGACCGTAAAGTTACCGTTGGATATATTTATATGCTGAAATTACATCACTTGGTTGATGATAAGATTCATGCTCGTTCAATCGGACCTTATAGCTTGATCACTCAACAGCCTTTGGGTGGTAAATCTCACTTCGGTGGACAAAGATTTGGTGAAATGGAGTGCTGGGCTCTGCAAGCTTATGGCGCAGCTTACTCTCTACAAGAAATGCTTACAGTTAAATCTGATGATGTGGTTGGTAGAATTAAAATTTACGAATCAATAATTCAAGGTAACCAAAACTTCAATTGTGGTATACCTGAGTCTTTCAATGTGATGATCAAAGAGGTTAGATCTCTTGGTTTGAATATTGAGCTTGTTGAAAAATAGTTTTAAAGGGTTTTCTCCCTATATGGACGGCCTCGAAAGGGGTCGTTTCCATGGTAGCGCATAAAGCTACCTTAAAAAATCACGTGAAATTTGTAAAAAATAAAATCAAAAAATCATGTCACTAGCAGGAACCTCTTCTCACGGTCTTTTAAGTTTAACTTCTAACAGCGCGGTAGATCTTTTAGATTTTAACGCGATCAAAATCTCAATAGCCGATCCTGATAAAATCAGATCATGGTCTTTTGGTGAAGTTACTAAGCCAGAAACCATCAATTACAGAACTTTCAAACCAGAAAGAGATGGTTTGTTTTGCGCTCGCATTTTTGGTCCAATTAAAGATTATGAATGTCTGTGCGGAAAATATAAACGCATCAAATATAAAGGTATTGTTTGCGAAAAATGTGGTGTGGAAGTTACTTCTTCTAAAGTTAGAAGAGAAAGAATGGGGCACATCGAACTTGCGGCTCCAATCGCTCATATTTGGTTCTTGAAATCATTACCATCTCGTATTAGCACAATTCTTGGACTTACTCTTAAGTCAGTTGAGAAAGTTATTTATTTCGAATCTTACATAATCACAGATGGCTTGATGTCGCCTTTAAAAGATGGCGCAATTTTAAGTGAAGACGAATATTCTAAATTGCAACAAGAGCATGGATACGGCAGCTTCATCGCTGAAATGGGTGCGGAAGCAGTTCAAAAAGTTCTAAAAAAACTTGATCTAAAAAGAATTCAAAAAGAATTACGTGAAGATCTTGGTATCCAAACTTCTGAGCTTAAAAAAGAAAAAATCATTAAAAGATTAAAATTGGTTGAGCAATTCATCGAATCTGGCAATGGCCCAGAAAATATGATTATGAATGTTCTCCCAGTTATTCCACCTGATATTCGTCCTCTAGTAATGCTTGATGGTGGCCGTTTTGCTACTTCAGATTTGAACGAATTATATCGTCGCGTAATAAACCGTAACAATCGTTTGAAAAGATTGATGGAGCTTGGTGCGCCAGAAATCATTATCAAAAACGAAAAAAGAATGTTGCAAGAATCGGTTGACGCTTTGCTTGATAATGGCAGAAGTGGCGCGATTGTAAAAAATTCTAACAAAAAACCATTTAAATCTTTGAGCGACATGCTTAAAGGTAAGCAAGGTAGATTCCGTCAAAACCTTCTTGGTAAACGCGTGGACTATTCTGGCCGTTCGGTAATTGTGGTTGGACCAGAATTGAAATTGCACCAATGCGGTTTGCCAAAGAAAATGGCTTTAGAGCTTTTCAAACCTTTCATCTATTCAAAATTAGAACTTTACGGAAAATCTCCTTCGATCAAAGTTTCGAAAAAAATGGTAGAAGCAGAAAGATCAGAAGTTTGGGATATTTTGGATGAAGTTATTAAAGAACATCCAGTCCTTCTAAACCGCGCTCCAACTCTACATAGACTTGGTATTCAAGCATTTGAACCAGTTTTAACTGAAGGTAAAGCTATTCAACTTCACCCGCTAGTTTGTGCGGCTTTCAACGCCGACTTTGATGGTGACCAAATGGCTGTCCATGTTCCACTATCAATTGAAGCGCAAGTGGAAACTCGCGTTTTGATGATGTCGACTAACAACATTTTAAGCCCTGCCAACGGTAAACCAATCATTGTGCCATCTCAAGATATCATCTTGGGTCTTTATTACATCACAATGGAAGGCAAAGATTTTGCTGAAACTAAAGCTAGACCAATAGCTGATATTTTTGAGTTAGAGCATGCAATACACAATGCTACCATCACTTTACATGATAAGATTCTTTATCGCTTTGCAATAAAAGATTCTGACGGCGAAAGATCTTTCCAAAAAGTTGAAACAACCGCAGGACGCGTAAGTCTTTATAATGCACTTCCAAGCTTCATGAAAAATGATTTGGAAATTGTTAATAAAGTTATGACTAAAAAAGCAGTTACTAACCTTATCGATAATGTTTATAGAAATTGCGGACAAAAGGAAACTGTAATGTTCTGTGATCGTATCATGGCCCTTGGTTTTAAAAATGCATGTTACGCCGGTATTTCAATCGGTAAAGATGACATGATCGTTCCACAAACTAAGCCAAAAAATATCGCTGAATCTATAGACAAAGTTAAAAAATTAGAGAAGCAATATCGTGACGGCTTGATCACTGCTGGTGAAAGATATAACAAAGTTATTGATGAATGGACTCAATGTACTGACAAAATTTCGAAAGAAATGATGGCAGCGATTTCAAGCTTCACTAACCCAGTTCAAGCCAACTCAATTTTCATGATGGCTGATTCTGGTGCGAGAGGTTCTGAAACTCAGATCAAACAGGTGGCTGGTATGCGTGGTTTGATGGCGAAACCATCTGGCGAAATTATTGAAACTCCGATTGTTTCAAACTTTAAAGAAGGTTTGAGTGTACTTGAATATTTCATTTCTGCCCACGGTGCGAGAAAAGGTTTGGCGGATACAGCTTTGAAAACAGCTAACTCTGGTTATTTGACTAGAAGATTGGTGGATGTTTCTCAAGATTGTATCGTTATTGAAGAAGATTGTGGTACTAAAGAAGGTATCATTATCGAGCCAATTATCGATGATGGTAGAGTTGTTGCATCTCTATCTGAGCAAGTTTTGGGACGCGTTGCTATTGAAGATGTAAAAACTGTTGATGGCAAGAAAGTGGTAGTTAAAGCTGGAATCATGATTGACGAAGCCATTGCTGACGCTATTGAAAAAGCTAATGTAAAAACTGTTAGATCTAGATCAGTGCTTACATGCAAAACCAAAGATGGTGTTTGTGTGAAATGTTATGGTCGCGATCTTTCAACTGGTAACATCGTTAGTATCGGTGAAGCAGTTGGGGTTGTTGCAGCTCAATCAATTGGTGAGCCTGGAACTCAGCTTACAATGAGAACATTCCACATTGGTGGTGCGGCGCAAAGAGGTACTGATCAATCTTCGATCTCTGCTGTTTCTGAAGGTGTTGTTAAGATTCTTGATAAAGGAACAATCACTAATCGTGATGGTAAAATTATCGTTATTAGCAGAAACTCTGAAATCGCTTTGATTGACACAGATGGCAGAGAAATTCATAGCTATAAACTTCCTTATGGTTCTGCTATTCTTCACAAAGATGGCGAGCTAGTTAGAAAAGGAGATCACTTAGCTGAATGGGATCCTTATAACATTCCAGTAGTTGCTGAAGCTAGTGGTGTGGTGAAATATAATGATTTGACTGAAAATGTTTCTCTTCGTGAAAAAATTGACGAATCAACTGGTGTGTCAACCAAAATCATAATCGATTGGAAGCAATATAGTAAGCAAGATCTTAAACCGAGATTGTCTGTTGTTGGTAATAAAGACAGCGTTCTCAAGGAATATCCTTTGTCAATTAACACGGTTATCAGTTCTTCAAATGGTGATGAAGTGAAAGCTGGTGATATTATTGCAAGAATTCCAAAAGAATCTTCTAAAACTCGTGATATTACGGGTGGTCTTCCACGCGTTGCTGAGTTGTTTGAAGCTCGTAAACCCAAGAATGCTTCTCTAATGAGCGACATCGAAGGTAAGGTTGAGTTTGGTAAAGATTACAAAACTAAACGCCGTATCTTGATCAGACCTGAAGACGCTTCAAAAGAACCTGTAGAGTATATTTTCGCTAAAACTAAACATTTGTTTGTTGGCGAAGGCGATATGGTGAAAAGAGGAGATGTGTTGGTTGATGGTAACCCAGTTCCTCATGACATCTTGCGTATTTTAGGCATGCAAGCTTTCACTAACTATATGGTTAATGAAGTGCAAAAAGTTTATCGCATGCAAGGTGTAAAAATTGACGACAAACATATCGAAGTTATTTTGAATATGATGTTGAAACGCGTTGAAATTACTCACTCAGGTGACACTACTCTTCTAGCTGGAGAATATGTGGATCGTGATGTGTTTGAAGAAACTAATGTCAAAATGATCTCAAAAAATATGAAGCCTGCAGTTTGCGAGCCAGTATTGCTTGGTATCACTAAAGCGTCTCTTCAAACTAAGTCGTTTATTTCGGCAGCATCATTCCAAGAAACTACAAGAGTTCTTACTGACTCTTCAGTTCAAGGTAAATTTGATGATCTGAAAGGCTTAAAAGAAAATATCATCGTGGGTCGTTTGATCCCTGCTGGTACTGGTCTTTTGGCTAGCAGATATAGAAAAATTGCTAATCAAGAAAAATATAGCGAAGAAATCGCTATCGAAAAGCAATCTGAAAATGCTTAAAGATAAGTTTTAGAAAAAGGGGCTCAAATTGAGCCCCTTTTTTTTACTGATTATTTGTTTAGCCCCCTTGAATAATGGACAGGGTTTTGGAAATTTTGATTTGAGCGAAATCAGCTTCAAAAAGTTGAATTTTTCTCAGTTTAAAATTCAATACCGCTACATCAACAAGGAGGATTTATGGTTCAAGTTTTACATGCACGCGCCACGACTAC
>CAMCME010000053.1 GCA_945875925.1 Rickettsia typhi
AAGGGAAGATTTGAGAGAAGAATATCAAATAGCTCTAAATCAAATTCCCAAAGAAAATCTAATCTATTTTGATGAAAGTGGATTTGATTTGAATATGAAGAAAGAGTATGGCTGGAAGGCAAAAGGACAAAGACTCTATGATAATAAAAGCGGTAACAGAAAGAATAAAAGAATCACGGTTATTTCTGCTTACTCAAATCAAACAAAGCAGCTAATCGCACCAATGTATTTTGAAGGAAATACTGACGCTGTAATTTTTAACCAATGGATTGAGGAATTCCTGATTCCAGAACTCAAATCAGGTCAAACGGTGATTCTAGACAACGCCGCTTTCCACAAATCATCAAGAACGACAGAGCTAATAAAATCAGCAAATTGCTAACTTCTCCACCCTCCACCTTATTCACCTGACTTCAATCCAATTGAGCAAAAATGGGGACATGTAAAAAATTCGGTGAAGAAAATCAGGGATAAATTTCAGAATTTTAATGAGTATTTGGAGAATGTTTTAGTGGGAGTATAGGTAGTTTATTTGGTATAGTATTAATGATTTTGATTATCAAAAAACTATTGCAAACTATTTTTAAGTGATAATGATAATCATCATCTTATCAATTCCGTTCACAATTATGAAGATAGTTCATGGTTTGAAGTGGATCAGATGGTGAGAATATATTCACTTAAAACTAATCAAACTAAATTTTAGAATGTTCAGAAATATTTCCTCTACTCGTACACATTTCTACCGCAACTTTATTACTTTTGCAGCAGCTTCTTTAATTTTGTCCAGCGAAGTTAAGGCAAGCGAATTATCTTCAAATCAAATCACTATCCTACCACAGGTTACAGTTACCGCAGAATCAGCCAAAAACGAAGGCAATGTTGATGGTTACAAAACAGGTTCAACTCGTAGTTCAACAAGAACTGAAACTCCTTTGCTTGATGTGCCACAATCAATTTCAGTTGTGACTCAAGATCAAATTCGTGATCAAAATATTTCCAATATGGGAGAAGCAGTTAGATATGTTCCGGGGGTTAATATTCAGCAAGGTGAAGGTAATCGTGATCAAATAACAATTAGGGGTAATTCTACTACGGCTGATTTCTTCATTGACGGCGCTCGTGATGATGCACAATATTTTCGTGATTTTTATAATATTGATCGCATTGAATTTTTGAAAGGACCAAATGCTATGGCCTTTGGTCGTGGCGGCAGCGGAGGTCTTGTGAACCGCGTTTCAAAAATTGCCGATGGCGAGCAAAGACGCGAGGTTGTTGCTTCCGGCGGATCTTTTGATAATAGAAGAATTGAAGCTGATTTTGGAGATAAGGTTAACGATAAGATATCGCTTCGCGTTAATACTATGTACGAAGAATCTGGCACCTTCCGTAAATATGGAGACCTTGAGCGCTATGGCTTTAATCCAACAGCGGCAGTTAAGTTAAGCAAAAATACCGACATTAAATTTGGATATGAACATTTTAGCGATAATCGTTTTAGTGATCGTGGCATTCCTTCATTCAATGGCGCTGCTTACAAAATAGATCCATCTAATTCATTTTTTGGAAATCCAAATGAAAATAAGGTAAGTGCAAAAATTAATTCTGGATATGCAACAATTACTCATAAATTTAATCCGAAGCTGCAATTAAGGAACTACACTCGCTATACGAAAAATTCTAAATTCTATCAGAACACATATGCGTCAAGTTCTGTCAGCTCATCGGGAAGTCTTACGATTTCAGCTTATAACGACGAACAGGAACGAAATAACTTTACCAACCAAACTGATCTAACACAAAAATTTGAAACCGGCTCTGTTGCTCATACTGCTTTAATCGGCACCGAAATCACCAGACAAGATTCTAAAATACTAAGAAAAAGCGGTTTTTTTAATAACACTTCCTCAACAGAAACTGTATCAATAAGCAATCCTATCAGCTTTACTCCCATAACATATCGTACATCAGGAAGTGACAATGATAGTAGTTCAAAAGTCAGAGTTTATGCCGCTTATCTTCAGGACCAAATAGATATTAATAAATATCTGCAAATAACCGGTGGTTTGCGTTATGATAATTTTGAGATTGATCTACTTAATAATCGTAATGGCCAAAGTTTCAAACGCACCGATAACTTAATATCACCTCGCCTTGGAATTGTGCTTAAACCGCAAGAATCAGTTTCAATTTATACTAGTTATAGCGTTTCATATTTACCTAGCGCAGGCGATCAATTTAATAGTTTGAGCGCATCAAGCCAAACTTTAAAACCAGAAAAATTGGAAAATTATGAAATCGGTACCAAGTGGGATGTAAATCCGAAACTTAATTTATCTGCGGCTATTTATGAGCTTGATAGAACTAATACTCGCGCCAACGATCCCAACAATTCTGGTTTCTTTATTCTTACCGGAGAATCTCGCACCCGCGGTATTGAAATTGCCGCAACTGGAAAGATAACAGATAAATGGCAAATTATTGGTGGATATGCCTATCAAGATGCCGTCATCACATCTACAACATCTAGCGCCGCTGCCGGGAAAAAAGTTGGATTAGTGCCGCACAATACATTCTCGCTATGGAATAAATATGATCTTACCAATAAATGGGCGGCGGCTTTGGGCGCCGTTAGTCAGTCAGGTCAATATGCGACTGTCGATAACACGGTTAGATTGAAAGGGTTTACCAGATTTGATGGGGCTGCTTATTACAAGATAAATCCTTCATATCGCATACAGCTTAATGTCGAAAATATTTTCAATCGCGGTTACATTCAGACTGCTCATAATAATAACAATATTCAACCTGGTTCTCCGCGCGCATTTAAGGTATCTTTAGTAGCAGATTTTTAAACAAATCATTAAAAAACTTAAGAGCTTTGACACCATAAGCTTGGGTAAAACTGCATATTTAGAGTAGAATAATGCCAATAGGATTCTGCTTAAATCCTTTATTTTGTAAGTCTTGTGTCTATTTTTTATTTCCAGAATTTATTAGACTTTTAGCCTTTAAATTTCTAGAAAAAGGAAAGTGACTTCAAGCCAGTGGAATCAATAATCTAGTTAAATTCCCATGGGGATTTTCCCCTATTTGTTGCGAGTTGCCCATTTTACTGATGTTTATCATAATCTTTTGAGACGCTGGGCCAATACTTAATTCTGCATTCATTTACGCACAGGCGGGAATGATTTTTGCAATATTGAGGAAACTCACTTTTGGATTCCCGCCTGCGCGGGAATGATACCGAGCCAAATAATGACATCGAAACAAAAATAACTCATAAGAATTCCACGAACATATACCAAATCTAAAATCTATTGATATTATTTGATTTGGTATATCGGGGATCCCCGCAAAGCGGGGCGCGCCTCATGGTGCGTAAAAGTTAACTATGCCAATATCTAAAGAATTTAGATTTGGTATAAATCTCACAATATTGACCATGAGAAAAATTCTAAAAAAAATTCACCTTTACCTAGCTTTAGTTCTTTGTTTTCCCTTGATATTACAAGGTTTGAGTGGCGCTATTTTGGTTTTTGATCACGAGATTTCTCGCAGATTTTCTTTCTCAGATCATGAATTTTCTTCACAAAATATTCGCCCAATTGGCGAAATAATTTCGGCGGCAAAAGATAAAACTCCCGAAGGATTTAAAGCGAATTTTATTAAAATTGACGAAGCGGCAACGGTGCGTTTTTCTAAAAAAGTTGATGAGGAAAATGTGAATTTAGAAGTGGCGCTTGATCCAGCTTCTTTGGAAATTTTGCTAGTTAGAAATCCTCAAGATAGTCCCTTAAATACAATAAAAAGATTTCACACCAACCTTTTAATTCAAGGGCCTTTGGGGCGCAATTTTATTGGCTATTACGGCTTTACGATGCTCTTCATGGCAATCAGCGGACTAGTAATTTGGTTTCCTAAAAAAGGCATGAGAAGCAAAGAAATGTTTCGCCGCATCTTAACATTTAAATTAAGCTCAACTGGCAAGAAACTTTATCGCGATTTACACGCTTCAATTGGAGCCTGGGCTTCAATTTTTATTCTTATTTCTAGCTTCAGCGGCGTTTATTTGGCTTTTCCGCAAGGCACGGGAAATTTTATTGCAACAATTTTTCATGGTAAAAATTTCGCGGCGGCCAATTCAATTAAGGCTGAACCATTAGTCGCAGATTTGAAGGTTGAAGCTTTGAAAATTGATGATGCAATTGAGATAGCTAAAAATGCTTTAGGACAAGATTTAGAATTCGTTTCTTCAGGTATTCCTACAAAACCAGACCAGCCTTTCCGCATTAATTTTGCTGAAAAAAACCATCAAGACGGCGCACCTTTTACAACAGCTTTTATTGACCCTTGGAGCAAAAAAATAATTGAGAAGCGCGAACCAAATAATTACTCACTTTCTGAAAGTATAATTTCTTGGCAATCGCCTTTGCATGAAGGAAGGGGACTTGGACTTATTTGGTCTGTGATAGTTTTTTTAGTTGGATTTTTGCCGCTATTCTTCTCAATTACAGGAATTGCAATGTGGTGGCTGAAAAAAGGAAAGAAATAATCGCCTGCAAAACTCGCTTTAATTAATTATTAAAACTAGTTATGCCACTAGTTATGCCACTAGTTATGAGTTACCGCGATGCCGTATTTTTTGCCTAAATAATCTTCGATGGTTTCGCGATTACCTTTTTTCATTGAGCCCGAGAAGAAAATGAATTCTGAAATATCAATATCAGTGTCTTGAGCAGTATCTGCATGACAACCAATTTTATAAGGATCTAAACTCATTGATTCACCAGCGCTATCAGATTTGGTTGAATTGGCAGAATAGGCTGAACTACCATTCACATAAAGCACGAAATTATTATTATAATCTCTCTGCAAAGTCAGAATATAACCTCTTCCTGCAACTAAATCATATCCACTATCATATCCCGCTCCACCGACAAGACTAAATGCGCCACTATCTGACCTAACATATGGAGATAAAGATCCATCATTTCCTACATGAAGTCCAAATAAAGGCTCACCTAAACTTGAACTAGAGATACAAGTAGTGGTGGGAACTCCATTTGTTTGACAAACTCTATCTATAAAAAATCCACTTCCACTGTGATATCTAACAACCACAAATAATGTCGCGCTTTGCCTTCCAAGATTTCTCATCGCAGCATCTACAGCCAAATAAACATGAGTGGTCGCGGCATTGGTAAAACGCAAAGTCGGAATGTGATTAATACCATCTTCAACATAAGTTGGACCAGAAGTGTTAGTGCTATTTGCGCCGGACACCCCATTATAAGTAATTTTGCTAGAATCTGTAGCCTGTGCAGCTTTAGCATTTAATCTTATGCTATTTTGCGGATTATTGTCATTCCACTGCGAAATAATTTTTCCATCTACTGCTTCTCCTTCTACAAAGCTGCTATCCAAAACTGGTTCATACCACACCACCAAACCTTCTAAACTAGGAATTCTAGAATTGGCTGTAAGAGATTTAGCTACTTTAACTCTTGATTCATCAATTAATCTGCTGCCTTGTGTAACGCCAGCAATAAGGATCCCTATAATTATAATCACCACCGAAAGCTCTACTAAAGAGAAGGCTTTAAAAGATTTTTTTTGCATAAATTTATGAAAATTCGGATATTTATTTTTGAAGAAGCTCTTGAAGCTATAGCATTTTTTCTATCAACAGATAAGTCAAATTAAAACTAGTTATGATCTGATTTATGAATGGCTAAATAAAAAAAAAGATCGGATATTTTTTGATAAATTCTTTATTTTTCTAAATAGATTCATTGCAAAAATGACCAAAATTTTCAGCATTATTTTTATATTTTCTTTGACTTTTTCGACTAAAGTTTTTGCTCAGATCTCAAACAAAACTGGCATTTCAAAAAACTCTCAAACAAGTAACGCAGACTCTAATACCCGCAATTTTATACAAACAATAAATTCTAATGGCGTCACCGTATCAGTTTATAATCTTAATGGATTTTTCTTCATAAATGATGTGCCAATTGGAAATGCGCTTTTAACCAGCACTGTAAATGGAGTTTACTACATTAACGGAATGCCAATTACCAATTATTTAAACTACAATAATTCCTTAAATAATATCAGCTCCTCAAACAACCCTACTTGGCCTATTCAAGCAAGCACCAGAAGTTTTAATATCTTCTCAAAAAATAAAACTTCCTCTAGCACTTCATATAATGGCGGAAAATTTGTAAGGCAAATAAACGCCAATGGCGTGATAGCTTCGATTTATAATCTTAATGGATTTTTTTTCGTGAATGATGTGCCAGTTGGGAATACACTTTCAACCAGCACTTTGAATGGAGTTTATTACATCAATGGAATGCCAATTACCAATTATGTAAACTATTACAATAACTCCTTAAACAATGGCAGCTATTCTTTGAACAATCCTATTTGGCCTGGTCAATCAGGCTACAATGTTCAAAGCACTGATGGAAAATATCCACTTCTACACAATGCTTTCAAAATTCAGATGGCAGCAATGTAATATCTGCTAATAGCAATGGTATATTAAGCTCTAATAACGGTGTGGATAGCACAACTATGTACTTACAAGCCTTGGCTGAATTCTCTTTAAAAGACTACAAATCTGCACTTAAAGACTGTAACACTGCCTTGCTTAGCAATCCTCATCATGCTCAGGCTATAGTTTTGCGCACTGTAATTCAGTCTTTGCAAAATGAAAAAATTACTGAGGAAGAAGCGCAAAATTATATTGCGGGGCCTAAAAAAATTTCGGATAAATTGTAAGATTTATTCATATCTAAGCGCATCAATTTGAGCAAGACTTGAGGCTTTTTTGGCTGGATAAATTCCAAATAACAATCCGATAAAAACTGAGAAAGAAAAAGCCAGCAAGATTGAATTCATTGAAACCAAAGTGTCCCAGCCCGGCGACAAAAGATAAAATTTTGGCGCCCGATGCCCCTAGAATAATGCCTGCCAATCCGCCAACAACACTCACAACCAACGACTCGGCCAAAAATTGCAAAAGAATGTCGCGTTTTCTGGCGCCAATTGCTTTGCGCAAACCGATTTCTTTGGTGCGTTCGGTCACTGAAACCAACACGATATTCATAATTCCGATGCCGCCAACCAGCAACGAAATTGCTGCAATGTTTTGGTATAACCTCTTTTATGCTCACTTACTTGAATTTTTGTTGGCTCAAAAAACTCCTGCAAAACTGGCACGGCTTTATGTGCATCACAAGAACCACAAACAAAAACATCCAAAGCGGCATAATTTATTTCTGGCCAAGTGTGAATAGTGATGTGGGATTCAGCAAGAATTGCTGCAGCGGTAATTCCAGAATCTTCTCCAAAAGAATGAATCTTAACTTCTAAAACGGTTGCGCCGCAAGCTTCAGAAGCTTTTACCAAAGCTTTCTGAATTAGATTTTGATTTTACAAATTTTTTGCGCCCCAAAAATCAATTAAAAGATGCAAACCCGGAGCGATTAAATTGGTCATTTTATAAAATATTTAGCGATTCAGAAACAAAATTTCCTTCCAACTTTTTTCAGATTTTAAACGCCAAATAAAAGCATCTAAAACATAATGAGTTGCTTGTGGAAGTGTTAGTAGCGGGATTAGCCAAGATAATATTTGCGGCGAAGAAACTGCGGGCAAAAATTCAGAAATTTTAAATATTGCACCATTTTCTTGCCAAATAAATCCATCCCAAAGGCTTTCTTCGATGAAGGCCAAAAGTAAAATTATTGCGATGTAAGTTGGTATATTTTTGTAACTAAATAACTTTTTTATTGCTGGAAAAATATAAGGATTTTTTAGACGCGCTTGATTGTAAGAATAAGCCCAAATTAACGCACTGTAGGCTATTCCATGAGAAATAATATTTGTGGCCGAGAAAATTATGTCGCTGTTAAAAAAGACGATTCCGAAAAACCAAGAAAAAGCTGTGCCCAAAAGTAATAAATTTTTTGGAATATTTATTGCTTTAAAACGCTGATAAAAAATCACTTCTTTGGCGATATAAAGAGCTAAAATAATCAAATAAATCACGCCAAATAAATCAGCGAAATATGGCGCGTCGAATGAGAAAAAATCTCCCTTAATAAACCAGCTAAATTCTCGTGAATTGCAATGCCAAAAAATAATTGGATAAATGGTCGCCATGTAGATGGCTGTTTTGTCTAGCAGCTTACAATACTTAGAAATTTCTTTCTCATTTCTAGCATAAATCATCATAAATCCATATTGCTGACGAATGAAATGAAACACTGCTAAATAAGCTAATACTCGCCAAAAAATTAGGGCATCAAAGCCGTAAAGAAGGCAGCCAATAATCCATGAAAATAACGGAGTTAAAATATATAAAGCCTGTCTTTTTTCTAGCTCTTCACTATTCAAATAAGTGCGAAAAATTGTGCTGTAAACATGACTAACATCAACTCCCACAATCAGAAAAAACCATAGCCACAAAGGCATGTCTTTCAAGGCTTCAAGCTGATTTCCAAAAATTAAAATAATGGCCGTAACTAAAATTGCTGGAGCAATTATGAAACTTAAATCGAAGACGGATGAGAAGATCCAAGGCTGAGATTTTTGGGTCATGTTGCAGTTTTATTTTTAGAATTAACAAAAGACAAAACCTCTCCCGCCACTTCTGCACCGCGCGTGTAGGCCTCTTCAAAAATTGAAATTCCACTCATGTCAGAATGGGCAAAAAATATTGGAGCTTGTTGTTTTAATGCAGCTTTTCGGTCTTTTCCCCAAATAAATCCAATAGTTGGTTAATCATGGCATGTCCCCAAAGCCACATGTCTAAATGTTTCACAGAACCTTTTAACTCAGGATGAATTTTAAATAATTCGCCTAAAATAATTTTTTGCCATTCTTTAATTGGCCTTGAAAATGTCTCTCTTCGCGCTTCTGCTGGGCTTAAATGAGTAAGCGGCCAATAATAAGTAATCACAGTTTTAGTTGGATTCATCTGTGGAGTTTGATGGGTCGCAACTACATATCCAAGCATCTCGCTTTTAAAAACCACATTATCCCAAGCCAAAGCTGATCCTCTTCCTTCCGGCATTTTATCAAGTGTAATATTTGCCACAGCCCAAGGTGCGTAAGAAAAATTTTCAGCGGAAATTTGATTTTTCGAAGAAATTAATCGCGAAGCCACAAAGCGCGGAGTAGCCATCAGCAAAGCTTTGGCAGAGATTCTTACTGAGATATTTTTTTCAACATCAAAATAATCAATCTCCACGCCGTTTTTCTTTTTATTAACTTTGCAAGCCAAAGCTTTCGTCAAAATATTATCTTTAATTGGCTCTGCTAATTTTTTCGCAAGCCATGCATTTCCTTCTGGCCAAGTTAAAACATCTTGTGAATCGCTATTAGCCGCTTTGCCGCAGCGCGCTGCAAAATAGTGAATTCCCGCCCAAGTCGAAGTTTCTTTGGCACTAGTCCCAAAATCATCACGACAGCAATAATCAATATACCAAGCCAAACTTTCGGAGGTGAATCCAAGTTGTTTCATCCAACTTATCATGCTGATTTCATCAAGCTCTAGCCATTTTTTATCCTGTGAACTTTTATCCAGAGGAATAGCAAAAACTTTTTTTCCATCTCGCCCCTTTTGCTTTTTATAATTTTCCATCAAAGCAAAAAAATGCTGAAATTGTTTTTCTTCTTCACCACCAATTGCAGCCGCCGGAACCAAGCCTTCCCACCATCTTCCATACATAAATAATCTCTCATCGGGGTCGGCGCAAATATAAAATTCATTATAAATTGGTAAGCCATTTTTATAGCCCGTGATGACTCCTAAATCTTCAAATAATTTTTTTACCACCACAGATTCTTCAGTAAGAAAAGGCGCATAATGCGCGCCCCAAGGATAGGCCGAAACCTCATTTTTGCCGCTTGTCGAATTTCCGCCCGCCTCTTTTTCTAAATCAATAAGAGTAAAATTTTTGAATCCAGCCTTAGAAAATTGATAGCCAGCCGCCAATCTAGAAATTCCACCACCAATAATTATGACATCTTTTTTGTGAAAATTGTTGGCTCAGGAAAATTTCCTTCTCGTAATTTGTGAGCCAAAGAAGAGGACGCTCCTAAAATTTCTCCGGCAATATTTTCGAAATTATCTGTGATTTTTGAATTGTCTTTTTTAGCCGATATTTTTTTAAAACCTAAAGTGGAAGCAGCTAGAACTGCGGATGAAACGCCACTCAAAATAAAATTTCGTCTAGTTATTTTCATGTCCTAATAAATCAAATATTTAGACCATTCTTCATCAAAATATCTCACCAAAACTTGATCATCTAGTTTTTGAATTTTGGTATTTATTTGCGACATGTCGCTTGCAAAATGAAACATATCTTTAGCCGTTTCTATACTCACATATTTCAAATTTTCTGGATAGCTTAAAGGCTGATTATAAGGCTTAGTTGAAGCAATCACAAATCCCCATTCGCCAAAAGATGGCACAAAATTGTGATAAGGTGATGTCAAAAAACCCGCGGCTTCAAGAGTATTATTCACGCACCAAAATGATTTTCTGGCAACCAAAGGCGAAGTGCTTTGCACCACCATCAAACTATCACGATTCATTATGCTTATAAGCTGTTTGAAGAAAGATAAAGGCACTGTCGTAAATCAACTTTTTCGTCGAATTTTTCGCAATTCAAAATTTTTTGGAACGCACGTACATCTAGGTACGCTTACCTTCCAAAAAATTTTGAATCACAAAAACTTCTTAGAAAAACTTGATTTGCGACAGTGCCATAAAGAATAAAGTTTACCCACTGAAAAATTTGAAGGATCGGGAACATCAATAATTAAAGCATCAAAAATTGGTCGGTCTTTTTTCTGACTAACTTCTTTCAACCATAAAAATGCATCGCGATTAATGATGGTTAATTTTGAAGATAATAATGCCTTGTCATTCAGCTGCGCCAAAATTTGATTTGTGAGCCTGTCGCAAATCCACCCAAAACCTCATCTAAATTTCTGTAATTTTTCGCATCATTTTCTTGTTATTAAAACTCTTTATAGGTACTGTTTTCTAGCTCTCTTGGCTGATTCGTCTTTTGTGAATTGGTCTTATTCTTAACAAGAAT
>CAMCME010000054.1 GCA_945875925.1 Rickettsia typhi
TTATTAAAGACAATACGATTAAAATAAAGTCTTTGAAACATTAAAAAATCTTGAAGATGAGGTTTGTGAGTTTGTTAAAAATCTAACCGAGAAAGTTATTTTGGGAATTTGTAAGTAAATGGGTGTTTTCAAGTTAAAATGGTATAAGAAGTTGTTGGAAGAATCAAAACTATTCAGATTTCAAATAAACTTGAGATCCCATTTCTTTAAATTTTTCGCTCATATTATCCATGCCTTGCTTGGCTTCTTCTTGGGCTTTAGCATAATCGCGAACATCTTGCGTAATTTTCATTGAGCAAAACTTCGGACCACACATTGAACAGAAATGCGCTAATTTGGCTCCATCTGCTGGCAAAGTTTCATCGTGATAAGATTTAGCAGTTTCAGGATCAAGAGAAAGATTGAATTGATCTTCCCATCTGAATTCAAAGCGCGCTTTTGACAATTCATCATCATGAGCTTTTGCTGTGGCATTTCCTTTAGCCAAATCTGCGGCGTGAGCTGCAAGTTTGTAAGTTACAACCCCAACTCTCACATCTTCTTTATTTGGCAAGCCAAGATGTTCTTTTGGCGTTACATAGCAAAGCATCGCAGTTCCGAACCAACCAATCATCGCCGCACCAATTGCTGAAGTGATATGATCGTAACCCGGAGCAATGTCAGTAGTTAAGGGCCCTAATGTGTAAAATGGCGCTTCTTTACAAAGATCAAGCTGCTTTTCCATATTCTCTTTAATCATATGCATCGGCACATGTCCAGGTCCTTCAACCATAACTTGGCAATCATATTTCCAAGCAATTTGAGTAAGTTCACCAAGTGTTTCTAATTCAGAAAATTGCGCTTCATCATTAGCATCAGCAATTGAACCAGGACGCAAGCCATCGCCTAAAGAAAAGCTCACATCATATTTATTCAAAATTTGGCAAATATCTTCGAAGTGAGTATAAAGGAAATTTTCTTTGTGATGCGACAAACACCATTTAGCCATGATTGATCCACCGCGGCTAACAATTCCGGTCATGCGATTAGCGGTCATCGGCACATATCGCAAAAGCACACCAGCGTGAATTGTAAAATAATCGACACCTTGTTCACATTGCTCAATCAAAGTATCGCGGAAAATTTCCCAAGTTAAATCTTCAGCCACACCACCAACTTTTTCCAAAGCTTGATAGATTGGAACTGTGCCTACTGGAACTGGACAGTTACGAATAATCCATTCGCGAATATTGTGAATATTGCGACCAGTTGATAAATCCATCAAAGTGTCGCCGCCCCATCTTGTCGCCCAAATCATTTTTTCAACTTCATCTTCCACACTAGAAAATATCGCAGAATTTCCGATATTAGCGTTAATTTTTACCAAGAAATTTCTACCGATAATCATCGGTTCAGATTCAGGGTGATTAATGTTATTTGGAATGATAGCGCGACCACATGCGATTTCATCTCTTACAAATTCAGCGCTAATGTAAGCGGGAATTTTTGCACCAAATGTTTCGCCGCGATATTTTCCATCCACTCCTTTGGCCTTCATTTCACCGGCCATTTTTTCGCGACCAATATTTTCACGAACCGCCACATATTCCATTTCTTTGGTAATGATGCCAGCACGCGCGTAAGCCATTTGCGTTGGTTTTGCGCCATCTTTAGCGCGAAGTGGCTTGAAATTTGACAAGTCAAATTCTGGAGCTGAAGGTTTGTTTGAACCAGTCACGCCGTTATCTTCAGGCTTCACAACTCTGCCCTCATAAGCTTCAACATCACCGCGTTCTAAAATCCATTTTTCACGAAGACTCGGCAAGCCTTTATTCAAATCAATTTTATCGATATAATTTGGATCGGTAAAAGGACCAGAAGCGTCATAAACTGTGAAAGATTTATTCTCAGATTTTTCTGATAATTTAATGCTGCGCATAGCAACTTTTACATCTTCAAATCTCGGGCTTTGCACGAAGGCTTTTGTAGAAGCTGGAAGCGGCCCTAAAGTAATTTTTTTAGTTATTTTGTTATTTAGCATTTTGTTTTCACCTTTTGTTAATTTTCTAAATCGCCATTCTTCACCAGAAATTTACACTCATAGATACGAGCAATTAAAGCAGCGAGAAGAAAGCATACCAACATTGAAATCAAAGTATCACCAAAAAAATGCACGCCTTTGGCCATTTGATAAATTCCCATAATGAACCCTAAAGCCAATCCAGCACAAAGCCCATAAATTCTGTGAGTTTTTTTTGCCAAAGCGAAAAATAAAATCAGCAAAGAAAATCCTGTCACCGCGTGACCCGCTGGAAAACATTTCCCTTTTTTTTCTTGATAAAATCCGCTTGGATAATGATCAAATATTTTCACATAAGGTTTGCTGCCGCCATAATATTCAAGCTGGTTTGGGCAATAAACATTAGTGAGTTTTTTGATATTTCCAGCAATCAGAGGAATTAGGCAAAGACCTAAAAAGATCAGAAAAAATCGGTGACGATTTTTAGTAAAGAAGGGGGATTTTTTTTTGAATCCAAGAAATGAAAATACTGCTAGAGTAATGATAGTAAGGCCGAGCAAGATTTTAGGGAATTGATAAAAAATGAATTTTTTTATCATCTCATCCTTGTCAACAATCCAAGATTTTTGAGTAAAATCAAAAAAATAATCTTGGATCACCAAATCAATATTGCTGTAATTTATCAGGCACAAAGAAAGAGCCATCAAAATTAAATCGATCAAAATTAATAGATCGATTTTATTGAGCTTTTGTAAAATTCTTAAGTTTATCATTTCTGAAAAAGTAGCTTGCGCCTTGATAATAGCTGATCGCATTGTTTAATTCTTTCTCATCATAATTTTCAGTCACCACTTCTTTTGAACCTTCCCAACCATATTTTTCAATTTTCACATCGAAAACTTTTTTAGTTTTTTTCGGCTTCAATAAATAAAGTTTATCATTTTTGAAATAACCCACATCAGTGTAAGTGCTGACGAAAGAATGGTTGTCGATGGTTTTTTCATTACTTAAAACATCAGTGCCGAAAAATTTTGATTTGTAAGACAAGTTCAACATTCCCATCAAAGTTGGTGCGATGTCAATTTGGCTAATATTTTTGTTAAAAACTCGCGGTTTAATAATGCTTGGCGCATAGAAAATTGCTGGAATTTGATAACGCCACAAAGGCAAGTCTGTGTTACCTGCGCTTCCCGCACAGTGATCTGCAACAAAAATAAAAATAGTGTTTTTAAACCATTTTTTGTCTTTCGATTTTTCAATCAATTTACCAATTGCATAATCAGTATATTTCACCGCGCCATTGCGACCAGTTTTTGGCTCAATATCAATTGCACCAGACGGATAAGTGAATGGACGATGATTAGAAGTTGTCATGATAAAATTCATGAAAGGCTTATTTGCTGAGAAAGATGAATCAGCTTCTTTAATCGCCTTATCAAATAAGTCTTCATCAGCCACGCCCCAAGCATTGGTGAAAGAAATTTCTTCTTTAGCAAATTTGCCGCGATCAACAATTTGAAAGCCATTATTTTCGAAAAAATAATTCATATTATCAAAATATCCGTCGCCACCATAAAGGAATTTTGTTTCATAACCGCGATCTTTTAGCGGGCTAGAAATGTTGAAAAGGCCTTCATTATTTGGCCTTCTGACAATTGAGTTTCCTGGAGTTGGTGGAACTGAAAGTGAAAGAGCTTCAAGGCCGCGCACTGTTCTTGTTCCTGTCGATTTAAGGTTAGTAAAAAACAAACCTTCTTTCGCAAATTTATCCAGATTAGGCGTGATATTTTCCTGATTTCCAAAGGCCGCCATAAATTCAGCACTCAAGCTTTCGATCGAAACCAAAATCACATTGTATTTTTTCTCTTCACCTTTTTTTACAGATGGAACTAAACGAGAAATATCATCTTCATTTAAAAATTTTGAATAAGGTTCTTGCTGAGAAATATTTGCTCTTAAGGCCGAAATAGATTCTTTCAAATCGCGAGAAATATAAAGCGCGTCATAATCAATTTGATTATTGCGATAGGCTGAAAATAGCTGATAAATTCCGTTAGCCGAAATTTCATTAACATAATTATTTTCAGAAATTTTAGTTAGCTTTGAGCTATCAATTGTGAAGAATGCTAAAATGGTGATGGCCGGAATAACCAGAGCTCTTCTCATCTCGGCTGCATAATTTTCGCTTTTAAGTTTGATAATTTTTTTCTGACTGTAATGAAAAATCACTGCCACCAAAATCAAAATCACCAGCACTAACTTTCCAATTGGATAAGATTCTAAAATATTGGCGATAACTTCTGTTGTGTAGATTAGGTAATCCACAGCGATGAAATTAAAACGAGTTTGAAATTCTTCCCAAAAAACTACTTCCGAAAAACAAGAAAAAATAATCGCGAATAAAAACAGAAAATAAAAAACTTTATTGGCCGTTTGATGTTTTTTGTGATTAAAAAATTTGCTTGGAATCACCGCGTAATAAAGCAGCGGAATGAAGGCTATGTAAGATAAAGCGAGGAAGTCAAAAAATAATCCTAAAGCTAAAGCTTTGATCAGTAAAATTGCCGAAAAAGAAATTTCCTTATTTTCCCAAATAAAAAATATTGCTCGCAATACCAAAGAAAGAGAGGCAAAAATTGTGAAAATTTTTAGCCAAGAGTATTTTTGGCAAAGGCTTTTCGGGCAGAAAGAACTGAAAATTTTATTCATAATTTTTAAAGGATTTAAAGCCGGAAGCTTATTTCTTAAACATCTGCAACATGCGCCAAGTAACTAAAAAACCACCGAAAATATTGATGGAAGCGATGACAATTGCTATAAAACTAACGAAAGCAATTGGCGTAAAACCTTTAGCCGAACCAAGAGCCATAATTGCACCAACAACTATCACGCCAGAAATTGCATTAGTCACAGCCATCAACGGAGTATGTAAGGCCGGAGTAACTTTCCAAACCACAAAATAACCAACGAAACAAGCTAAAACGAAAATTGTTAAGCCAAAAATAAATGGATCAACGCCGCCGCCATGAGCAGAAATATTGGCAATTTCAGTAATTTTATTAACCAATTGATCTGAGCTTTTAGTAATTTGCTCGGACAAGGCCATGATTTCTTCTAACTGACTCATAAAGAATGGAATTTATTGATAGGAAATTTGGTCGGCAAAATCTAATTTTAGATTACCTGCCTGTCAATTAGATTTCTTGAGGGCAGATCTTGTAGCATGCATTCAAATTGATTTTGTATAATTAAAGGAAATTCGTTGACTTAAGCGAAAAACGCCTTTAAAAATCCGCGCTCCTTTTTAGCCTTCAGACAAGATTTCATAAGCAAAAAAGCAATCAAGTTTTATTGGGACGTAGCCAAGTGGTAAGGCAACGGGTTTTGATCCCGTCATGCGTAGGTTCGAATCCTTCCGTCCCAACCAACCTCTTTATACATCTCCCTAGCTCAAAAAATATTAAAAATTATTCTTTAGGATAAGACTTTCCAATTCAAGATTCCACCTCACATCTTTCGCCTCATTTACATTTTGAAGAAATTGGCCCAATACAAAGCTGGCATCTCTTGAACCAATATGAATTCAGCAAAAATGATCTTGAAAACTCTACCAAATTTTTAACCGAAGTAGGTTGGAGAGAATTTTCATATTATCTGAATTACCATTTTCCAAATGTCACAAATAAACCATTTAGAAATCAGTTTACTGAATTTTTATGGCAAAAAGATGAGATAGATTTATCAGATTGGCAGAATTTTAATACTGGGTATCCGATAGTTGATGAGGGCATGGGAAAATTATATGCTACGGGATTATAGTAAATCGCGTTAGAATGACTGTGGCTTAATTCTTAACTACAGATTGGCTGTGAGGAGCAAAATATTTTCTAGACACTCTTTTTGATTCTGATTATTCAAATAATGCTACAAGTTGGGAATGTGTTGCTGGATTTGGATCGGATGCTGCGCCATATTTTTGTATTTTTAATCCGATTTTGCAGGGACAAAATTGATATTGATAGCGAATATCTAAAATTACGGATTCAAGAACTTTAAAAACTCAGATAAAAAATAATATCCATACTATTTTGCAGGCAAAATCAGAAGCATTAAGAAAAGCCCAAATAACTTTAGACGAAACTCTTATAATACGCCAATAATCAACAATGATTTTGCCCGAAAAGAGCGTTGGAGATTTACAAAGAATCTATTAGACGCGCCAAAATTAATTAGATTGTTCTTATTTGACTAATTTCTAATGCCCCACTTGCGCCAATTTTCTTCCTACTTATTTTAAAAGACCGACCTCAATTTTGCAGGTTTATTAACTTCAACCAAATCTAAAAATATGAAAAATAAATTTACCGCAATTGCTTTGGCAATTTCTTTAATTTCTAGCTCTGCTGCATTTGCACAAGAAGCTAATAAAAAAACTGATAATTTTGCACAGCGTAAAGCTGATTTAGTGGCAAATATCACTAAAGAAAAAGCTTTACTTGATCAAATGATTTCTTGCGTTAACGGCGCTGCCTCTGTAGGAGACATCGAGAAGTGTAGAGAACAAAAACAACAAGCAATGCAAGCAGCTAAACAAGAAAGAATTGCTAGCAAAAAATTTGAACTTCAAAGCCAAATCCAGAAGTTAGATGAAGAAAGCAACAAAATAGCTCAAAAACCTACGACTAAACAATAAGAATTTAATTTCTCGATCTTCACAAAAGATCGAGAAATTATCGAATATTTTAGGCAATAAAAAACCGCCTCCATTTAAAAATGAAGGCGGTTTTTTTATACGAATTTTATCTTAAGAAAGAATTCCAGTTAAGAATTATTCCGCTTTAGCTTTTTTCTTCTTTTCTTTTTTTGGCTTTTCTGCAGCTGCTTCTGAAGTCTCACCTTCACTAGCTTCTTCTACTTTAGCTTCAACTTTTACTTCTTCTTTTTCAGAAGCTTTTTTGTCAGCTTTAATTAGAGAAGCAACTTCTGATTCAGTTCTAGCAACAATCAATTTTACATCGATTGAAACTTCTGAGTGAAGAACCAATTTAGCAACATAAACGCCAATTTCTTTGATTGGTTTTTTCAAGAATACATTAACTCTTGAAGCAACTTTTTGTTTAACCAAATCATTGATTTTGTTAGCAATAACTGTCGAGCTTACTGAACCGTAAAGTCTTCCGTCATCAGAAGCATTTTCGATGATTGAAATATCTTTTCCGATAAGCTGTTCTTGAACTTTAGCAGCAACTTCAAAATCTTTTTGATTTTCTTGTTCGAATTCTTTTCTTTTAGATTCGAAGATTTTGCTGTTATTTGCAGTGAAGCAGATCGCTTTTTTGTTTGGAACTAGGAAGTTTTTGGCATAGCCATTTTTTACTTCAACAACATCACCAACTTTACCCAAATTAGCAACTGCAGCTGTTAGAATAATTTTCATGTTTAAAATTAATTTGAAGTTGCTTCTTTATTGATTGGAGAAATCAATGCCAAGTGACGCGCTCTTTTAATAGCGTTAGACAGGGCTCTTTGTTTTTTCATTGAAACATTAGTAATTCTGCTTGGGATAATTTTTCCTCTTTCAGAAATAAACTTGTTCAAAAGTTTTAAGTTTTTGTAATCAACTTCTACTAGGGGAATATCACGAAGAGGGCAAGATTTTTTCTTTCTGATAAAAACACTTTGGTTAACCAAAGAGACTTTTACATAACCTTCTTCAACTTCACGATTATCCGTAGATTGATTATTTTTGTTATTTTTTTTAACGATTCTCGCCATATTTACCTCAAAAAATTAAGCTTCAAATTGTACTTGATCAAGAACCAAATCAGTTTTGGTTGGCTCTTTTTTAACTGCAATTTTTCCAGCTTTATAATCTTTAGCGCTAGAAGAAATGAACAATAATGATTCGTCAGCGTGAGCTTCAACTTTAAAAGTTAAGCTTCTTATAATATCTTCATTAAAGCCGATAACGCGGTTAAGTTCTGCAACTGCCGGATATTCAGAATCAATATTTAGAAGGATATAATGACCGCGCGAATTCTTATTAATTTTGTAAGATAGGTTTTTAAGTCCCCAATATTCTTTGGAAACTACTTTTCCTTTAGCGTCAGTAATAATTTTTGCTAGCTTGTTTGACAAAGCGTCAACATCTTCAGCATTTAAGTCTTGTCTAGCAATAAACACAGTCTCGTAAAGAGCCATAAACTTGAGAGAAATTAGTTTAAATAAGTTAAGTTTAGATCTACCTGAATTACCTGAATTGATTTGATTTTGCTTGATTTACTAAACATCTAGACAGCTAGAACCAACCACAGGAGTCAAAAAGAGGGGTGCAAACTATTGATAAAGTTTTTTAATTGCAAGATAAAGTTTGTCCTGCTTACTTGAAGACAAATTACCACGAAAGAAACCCGCAATAAATCAATATAAAAATGCAAATTGTTAACAGAAAAGCCCGATTTAATTTTGAAATCGAGGAGGAAATTGAAGCCGGAATGATGCTGCTGGGCAGTGAAGTAAAATCTTTGCGCGAAGGAAAAGCCAGCATTTCCGAAGCTTATATCGCAGAAATTCAAGGTGAAATGGTTTTAGTGAATGCCAATATTAATGAATATAAAGGTGCTAATAAATTTAATCACGAACCGAAGCGCAATCGTAAATTATTACTTCACACCAAGGAAATTGATAAATTGATGGGCAAAATGAATATTAAAGGTTATTCAGCCACGCCCTTAAAAATTTATTTCAATAAAAGAAATGTCGCCAAAGTTTTAATTGGAATTGGCAAAGGTAAAAAACTTTTTGACAAGCGCCAATCGATAAAAGAGCGCGATGATAATCGCCGCCAACAACGCGGAGAAGATTAATGATCGCGACTTTGTTTCAGCCGCTAACTTCCTTAAAAAGAGTTGGGCCAGCAGTTGTTGATAATTTATCTAAGTTAGTTGGTCAAAATAGAATTTTCGATTTACTTCTGCATAAACCAATTCGCGCTGAAAAAATTGCTTTTTGCCCTCGCCTTTTTGAAGTTGAGAATAATCAACTAATAATTGTGAAAGCCAAAATTGAATCTCATGTAAAACCTGCAAATCCTCGTCATCCTTATAAAATAATTTGTTACACACCAACTGGCTATTTGAGTTTGGTTTTTTTTAAAACCTTTCCCGGCCAAATGGAGAAATTGTTAGTTGGGCGCGAAATTGCGGTTTTGGGAAATTTTCAAAAAGCTTCTGGCGAAAATCAAATTACTCATCCGCAAGAAATTGTTAATGCTGATAAAATTGACGAACTACCTAAAATTAATATTATTTATCCACTGTCTTTTTTAATTTCGCAGAAATTTCTGAATCAAAAAATTAAAGAGGCTTTGCAATTCTTAAAAACTGCAAAAAAAGATTCTGATCAAGAATGGATTAATAAAAATTTGATCAAAGAAAGAAATTGGCCGAGTTTTTCTGATGCGCTACATCAGCTTCACAATCCTGAAATTACGCAGTCTCAACAAGTTTCTCACTTCACATTTTTTCAAGATACTTTTGAAGAAACTTCCTCCACTCAAAACATCTGCAAATCTTGGGAAATTTCTAGAAAAAGATTGGCTTATGATGAGCTTTTATCATGGCAAATTGCCATTTTACTGGCGAAAAAAAATGATGATAATCACAAAATAATCACAGAAATTTCAGAAGATTTAACTGCCAAGTTTTTATCCTCATTGCCATTTGAACTTACAGCTGCGCAGAAAAAAGTGATGTCTGAAATTAGAAAAGACATTTCTTCAAACAAAAAAATGCTGCGACTTTTGCAAGGTGATGTGGGAAGTGGCAAAACCATTCCAGCAATATTTGCCTGCCTTTTGGCCGTGTCGCAAAAAAAACAAGCTTGCGTAATTGCACCAATCACAATTTTGGCAAAACAGCATTTATCTTATTTTAGAAAGCTGTTAGAAGGCCTCGAAATAAGGGTTGAACTTCTTACTGGCGCCAGCACAAAAAAACAAAAAGAGAAAATTTTACAAGATTTGGCTGATGGAAAAATTGACATAATTATCGGCACTCACGCTTTGATTGAAGATAATGTAAAATTCAAAAATTTAGGTCTCGCCGTGATTGATGAACAACATCGTTTTGGCGTGATGCAAAGATTTAAATTGGTGGAAAAAGGCAAAGAAACTGATACGCTTTTAATGAGCGCAACTCCCATTCCGCGTAGTCTTATGATGGGTCTTTATGGTGACATGGATATTTCACTTCTTAACGAAAAACCAAAAAATCGTCAGGCCATTGAAACCCTAATTATATCAGCAAAAAAGATCGAAACTATTTATGAATCAATCCAAAGAGCAATTGCCAAGGGTGATAAAATTTATTGGATTTGCCCAGCAATTGAAGAGGAATTGATCGATGAAAATACTGATATGGAGAAGCTTCACGGACTTGCTAGTGCTAGAGATAAATATGTAAAATTATCGCAAATTTTTGATTCAGAATCGGTGGGATTAATTCACGGAAAAATGAAAGAAAGTGAAAAAGAAAAAATTATGCAGGAATTTATTAAATCTGATGGGGCTTTGAAAATTCTAGTTGCAACCACTGTTATTGAAGTGGGAATTGATGTGCCTGACGCCACAATTATCATCATCGAAAATGCCGAACATTTTGGACTTTCACAATTGCATCAGCTTAGAGGACGGGTGGGAAGAGGTGAAAAAAAATCTTACTGTATATTAGTTTACGGCGTAAAATTTGGGGTGAATGGTCGTAAAAGACTTGGAATTTTGCGCGATTCAAATGATGGATTTTTTATTGCAGAAGAAGATTTGAAAATGCGAGGAAGTGGTGAATTGCTTGGCACAAAACAAAGTGGATTTCCAGAATTTAGAATGGCGGATTTGAATGTGGATAATGATTTGCTGAATATTGCTCACAAAAATGCTGAGGTGATTTTGCAGAAGGATGTGAAATTGCTGGAGGTGGAAAGTCAGAAATATCGAGATTTGCTGAAGCTTTTTAATTATGATGAATGTTTGAAGATGGTGGCGGGAGGGTAGAATTAAAAACCGCCGTTTGAGCGGAGTCGAAACCAGCGGAAGGTTCTTGCTGTG
>CAMCME010000055.1 GCA_945875925.1 Rickettsia typhi
CAGTTGGGAATTACTTATCCAAAGCCAAAACACCTGGCAAACTTTTACCTTCAAGCCACTCTAAAAACGCTCCACCAGCTGTCGAAATATAAGTAAATTTCTCCGCCAACCCAACAGAATTCAAAGCTGAAACCGAATCCCCACCGCCAGAAACTGAAATTAATTTTCCTTCTTCAGTCAATGCTGCCGCAGTATGTGCAAAACTTTCAGTGCCAATATTAAAAGGCTTAATTTCAAACGCGCCAAGTGGGCCATTCCAAACTAAAGTTTTGTGTTTTTCTAAATCTTCAGCAATCTTCGCGCTGCTAGATTCGCCAATATCCACAATAATATCATCATCAGCAACTTCGTCCACTGACACTGTTTCGCATGACGCATTTTGTTCAAATTTTTTGGTAACCACCACATCAAAAGGCAAAAATATTTTACAGCCATTTGCTTTCGCAGTTTCAATCACATTTAACGCCGTGTCTTTTAAATCTTTTTCACATAAAGATTTGCCAATATTTTTTCCCATTGCATAAAGAAAAGTATTAGCCATGCCGCCAGCAACAACAATGGTTTGGGCTTTTGTTGAAAGTGAATTTAATAAATCAAGTTTGGTTGAAACCTTCGCTCCACCTACAACCGCCATCATCGGCTTTTTTGCATTTTCTAAATGATTAGTTAATCCATCGAGTTCGGCTTCCATTAAAATTCCTGCGCAAGATTTTAAAATTGTTGGAATGCCTGTAATTGAAGCATGAGCGCGATGTGAGCAAGAAAATGCATCATTAACATAAAGATTAGCAAGGCTGGCTAGTTCACGAGAAAATTCTGGATCATTTTTAGTTTCAGCTTTGTAAAAACGCAGATTTTCAAGCATAATTACTTCGCCATAATTTGTAGCTTCCACAGCTTTTTTTACTTTTTCACCAATGCAGTCATCCACAAAACTAACTTTGATATCGCCAAGCAATTCTTGCACGCGACCAACTAATTGTTTAATCGACATTGATGGTTCAACTTGTCCTTCTGGTCTGCCAAAATGTGAAATCACAATAACTTTGGCCTTGTGCTGCGCCAAATATTTTAGAGTTGGAATTACGGCTTTAATTCTAGTGTCATCTTCAATCACACCATCTTTTATCGGAACATTTATATCAACGCGGACAATAACGATCTTGTTAGTCGCAACGCAGTCTTTTAATCTGTTAAATTTAGGCATGTCTTTAGAAATTTCGGGATTTGAGTTGTAAGAGCTTTACGAAAATTAAAGCTTGATTTTGCTTGAAGCGGCTTCTATTTTGCCTGCTCTCATTTCTTTTTCTACAAGAAATTTTGAAAAATCCTTATAAATTGCCAAGATAAAATTCTTTAAGTGAAGTCTATTCAAGTTCTTAAGAGAGCCTGCGAATAGTGACTTGAAAATATTTTAGCGCATTTTGTTTTAGAATAATAACTTAATTAAAAGTAGCATCCATGGGTACTAAAAATAACCCGAAGAACAGGGTAAAAAGCGTCGAAAAGAAAAAACATAACAGCAAAGATATCGAGCCAGTTTATTACTACGGAGTTCATGCTGGACACGGTAAATACATGGCTGCTAAATATTGTGGAACTCAACAAATCGTTGCCGAAGCAGAAAAGCCGTTACAATGGGATCAAATCAACTAATTTTACTATAAATATCGACTCTCTCAAGGGTCGATATGTTTGGCTGCCGCTGGCGGCGCCCCATAGTATTTCAATTCTTTGGGGATCTATAATATGTTGCCAAAAGCATATTGAATTAGACTCATATAAAAATGCCTGAAGTTATCATCAACGGCCCCGCTGGAAGAATAGAAGGGCGCTATCATCAAAATCCTAATCCGAAATCTCCTGTTGCTTTGGTGTTGCATCCGCACCCTTTGCATGGCGGAACCATGAATAACAAAATCACTTATAATCTTTATAAGGCTTTTGTGAATAATGGCTTTTCAGTCTTGCGTATTAATTTTCGTGGCGTTGGAAAATCACAAGGTAAATTTGATAATGGTTTAGGCGAGTTGCTTGATGCTACAGCTGTGATGAATTGGTTGCATGACCAAAATATGGAATCTTCAGATTTTTGGATTGCTGGTTTTTCTTTCGGATCTTGGATTGCTTTGCAGTCAGTGATGAGAAGACCAGAAATTGAAAATTATATTTTAGTAGCGCCTCCTGCAACTAAATATGATTTTAACTTTATTGTTCCTTGCACTTCAGCTGGACTAGTTGTTCAAGGTGGTGTCGATGAAATTACTAAAGAAGCTGATTCAGCTAAATTAGCAGAAAAATTATCAGCTAGAGAAGGTGCAGAAGTTAGTTATCAAGTAGTTCATGATGCTGATCATTTTTTCAAAGATAATATGGATGAATTTGAATCCATCATTGATCAATATATCAAAAGCCGTTTGGTTTTAGATGCTACTAAAGTGCGTAAAGTTAAACGCGATAGAAGACGCCGCCGCAAGAAGAAGAATGTTGCGGAGATGAAGCCAGAGCGTAATCACTTCCCAGTGAAACCCCTGTCGTCTTTTGAAAGCTAATTGGTAGATTTAGCAAGCTTCTAATTCCTAAATAAGCGAAAGCCTCGGCTTCAATAGAGTCGCCATTTAAACCTATGTCTTCCATAGTTTTAACTGAGACATTATAAAGCCATTTTTTCATCTCATCCATTATCGCCATATTTTTTCGGCCACCACCGCAAACAAAAATTTCTTTCGGCCTTTGACTCAAAAATTCTAAACTTATTTGAATAGCTTTGGCATGCATATAAGCAAAAGTTGCCAAAGCATCTTCAGGGTTCTTCAAACTTTTTATCGGTGATAATAAATTAGCAAAATCATCGCGATCAAAAGATTTTGGCGGTTTTTTATGGAAGATGTCATTTTGCAAAATGCTGTCAGCTAAGATAAAATTAGCATTGCCGCGATTACTCATTTCGCCATTTTTATCAAATTCCATTCCAAATTTTTCTTTCACTAAATCATCAAATGGTGCATTGCCAAAGCAGATGTCGAAAGCTTCGATGTCGTCTTCATTATCATTGTAGAAGTAGGTGATATTGGAAATTCCGCCAATATTTAAAATAGCTGCAGGTTTGGGATGATCTTGCAAAAGATGGAAGTGATAAATTGGAACCAATGGCGCACCTTGTCCTCCTAGAATCACATCTTTGGTGCGGAAGTCACAAATTACATTAATGCCAGTTTTAGCGGCTAGTAAATGGCCATTGCCAATTTGCCAAGTTATAGATTTTTCAGGAATGTGCAGAATAGTGTGTCCGTGAAATGAGATCACATCAATGCTTTTTTTGTCGATATTATTTTCGGATAAAAATTCATTCACCAAATCAGCGTGCAGAATAGTTAATTCATTTTCTACGGACTTGATTTTTTCTAATCTTGGTGTGCCATAAATCAAATCTCTGAAGCGACTTTTAAAGTCTTCATTATAAGCCTTATAGTGGAAATTTTTTCTTTTAATTATTTTTAAGCCATCGCTTTCTACTAAAGCCAAATCAATTCCATCCATCGAGGTGCCGCTCATTAAGCCAATGCTTCTATAGGTTTTTGTCATTTGTCGGAGATATTAATCTGATTGAAAATATTGATAAAACTTAGCTTTTTATCAAGGTTGAGAGACTTTGTTTTATGTAAGGAATTTCTCACAGCATCTGAAATAGTGAAGATTTTTTCCAAAGTAAAATTCGCGCGAATATTTAAAAATATTTCTTTTTCTTCAAAGTAAAAATCCACTTCAGCGCCGCTTAAAAACTTGATCAGGCGACCAAAGAAAAACTCTAAAATTTCAGAAAAAATATCGAAGGAAAAATTTTTGTCAGAGATTTTTTTGTAAATTTTATCATCAATTTTTCTTTGTTGCAGAGATGTTAAAAAAACTTGATAAAGATCGACCAAGTCTTGGCCATATCTGAGGGCTTTGGCTGGAGAATTATCGCAAATTTCTGATAAAATTGCTATTTCATCATCGGAAATTTTGGGATTATTTTGGCGTAAAATTTCGACAAAATTTTCGTAACTTAAATCTGAAACTTTAACAATTTGGCAGCGTGATCTGATAGTGGCTAAAACTTTGTTCGTGTTATGAGCAATCAGAATTAAAAAATTATTATTATGAGGTTCTTCTAGAATTTTTAGAAGTGCGTTGGATGAAGATTTATTAAGCTCGTCAGCGGCATCAATGATGATAAATTTATCTTTAGAAATGGCAGAAGTTTGATTGAGAAAATCAGCAATTTTTCTAATTTTCTCGACAGATATTTCTTTTTTTTCAGCTTCTTTTTCGATTAGTAAAAGATCTGGATGGTTTGCTGGATTATTTCTATTTTGGCTGTCGAAAATTTCTGTGACAAAATCTTTCGCGAAGCTGGCTTTACCGATACCTTTTTTACCATGAAGCAAAATTGCGTGATGCAATTTATTATTTTGATGAGAGTTGAGGAGTGCTGATTTTATTGAATCGAAGCCGATCATATTTGATTATTTAATGTTGGCTTTTATAAGAAATCTCAGTGTCATTCCCGCGAAAGCGGGAATCCAGTGTAATTTGGCAATGAAGCATAACTAATTTCTAGATTCCCGCTTTCACGAGAATGATAGCGAAAAATAAATTCAACATGCGATAATTTTACTTCTCTCCACCACCAAGTGAATGAACATAAATAGATAATTGTTTAATAGTCTGTTCATCTAGACGACCTTCCCAATAAGGCATTACGCCAGCGTAAGCGTAATTAATTGTATAAGTAATATCTTCTTTGCTGCCGCCATAAAGCCAAATTGCGTCAGATAAATTGGGAGCGCCGAAGCTTCTGCCGCCTTTACCGCCAACAGAGTGACAAACTACGCAATTTGCTTTAAAAATTTCTTCACCTTTAGCGTTAGCTTCAGCTTTTCCAGAAAGCGACATTACATATTCTACAACCGATTCAATCTCTTCTTTCTTCAAGATTTTATCTAAACCGAAAGAGGGCATTTGGCTGGCGCGAGATTTTTCATGGCTAGATCTGATGCCATATTTAAGAGTTGTGTAAATATCATCAATCTTGCCGCCCCATAACCAATCATCGTCATTTAAGTTCGGGAAGCCTTTTCCACCTTGAGCGCCTGTGCCATGACAAGCAGCGCAATTTTCTTTGAAAGCAGCACGACCGCCGTTTAAAGCGAAAGCGGTTAGTTGTTTATCCTTAAAAATTTCTTCGAAATTGCTTTTGGAAAATTTCTCTAAATAGACATTTTTTCGATTCTCAATTTCAAGCTGTGATTCTGAGAGTTCTGACTTTTGTGTCCAATTCAAAGAGCCTTTAGTATTTCCGCCTTTAACTGGCCAGGTTGGATAGAAAAACCAATAGCCAACTGCCCAAATGATACAGATGATCCAAGTGATTAACCACCAACGAGGTGCTGGAATATTATATTCAGAAACACCATCCCATTCGTGGCCGGTGGTTTCGATTGGTTTTTTGTCTTTATTATTTTTAATCATTTCGGCTTTTTCTAAAATTTATTTTGGTTCTTTGTCGTCTGAATCTTTAAAAGGAATTTCAGCATATTTATCAAATTTCTTCTTATTGTCTTTTCTAAAAACTGTAAAAATTACATAACAGAAAATTGTGAAGAAAAATATGGTGGCGATGGTTGGAGCTAATTTAATAAAAAGGTCGATCATTTTTTAACCTCTTCTTTTTTAACATTTTTCTTAACTTCTAGCTGAACTTCTTTCACAGCGCCTTTTTTAAGATGAGCTTGGCTTTGATCATATTTCGCGAAATCTACGAAAGTTCCGAGAGTTTGTAGGTAAGCAATTAAAGCATCCATTTCAGAAACTTTATTTACATTACCATCGAAATCTCTCACTACAATTTTGCCGCCATAGCGTTTTTGTAAGGCTTCAGAATCACGATCTGTTGAAGCTTGTAAAACTGCATCAGAAACTGAATTTTGAATCATGTCGTCAGTGTAAGGAACACCAACTTTGCGCAGCACTTCCATGTCAGAAGAAATTTCAGAAATATCAGCATCTCTTTCTGGCAAGAATTTATAACCTGGCATGATTGATTCTGGAACTACGCTTCTAGGATTGATCAAATGCATTGAATGCCATTTGTCAGAATATTTACCACCAACACGCGCCAAATCTGGGCCAGTTCTTTTTGAACCCCATTGGAAAGGGTGATCATACATGCTTTCTGCGGCCAGAGAATAGTGTCCATAGCGTTCAACTTCATCACGCAAAACACGAACTTGTTGAGAATGGCAACCATAACAGCCTTCGCGTTTGTAGATTTTAGAACCAGCTAGTTCAAGCGGAGTGTAAGGGCGCATTCCTTCAACTTTTTCGATTGTGGTTTCAATGCGAAAAAGTGGGGCAATTTCAACAAGGCCGCCAATTGAAACTACTATTACCGTTAGGATCAGAAGTAATATCGAATTTCTTTCAATTTTATCGTGATGTTTAAACATGTTTTGCGAATTTAATTTATATTTATTGAGCTAGCTGAATCTTAAGATTTTTGTTTAGTTGAATAGATGGTTTTGTAGAAATTATAAGCCATCAAACAAGCTCCTATTAAGAATAGCGCACCACCAACTGCACGAGTCAAATAAAGTGGATGTAAAGCTTTTACTGTTTCGATGAATGAATATTGTAAAAAGCCCATTTCATCATAAGAGCGCCACATCAAGCCTTGCATGATGCCAGAAATCCACATTGAAGTGATGTACAAAACGATACCAGTTGAAGCGATCCAGAAATGGGTGCTAACTAATTTCATTGAGTAAAGTTCTTTTTTATTCCACAAGATTGGTACCAAATGATAAAGCGAGCCAAAACTGATGAAAGCAACCCAGCCAAGAGCGCCAGAGTGAACATGTCCAATTGTCCAGTCAGTGTAATGAGAAAGAGCATTTACCGATCTGATGGCCATAAGTGGGCCTTCAAAAGTACTCATTCCATAAAATGCTACTGCAGTGATCAAAAAGCGAAGAACTGGATCATCGCGCAATTTGTGCCAAGCGCCAGATAGAGTCATGATACCATTAATCATACCACCCCAAGATGGCATCCAAAGCATGATTGAGAATGTCATCCCTAAAGTTTGAACCCAATCAGGAAGAGAAGTGTAGTGTAAATGGTGAGGACCAGCCCAGATATAAATGAATATCAAAGACCAGAAGTGAAGAATAGAAAGTCTGTAAGAGTAAACTGGTTGACCAGCGCGTTTCGGAACAAAGTAATACATCATTCCAATGAAGCCTGCAGTTAAGAAAAACCCTACAGCATTATGTCCATACCACCATTGAATCATGGCACTTTGAACGCCAGCAAAAACTGAATAGCTGTAAGCACTGTCCCATCTAAGTGGAATAGATAAGTTGTTAACTATATGTAAGATGGCAACGGTAACGATAAATGAAAGAAAGAACCAATTGGCAACATAAATGTGAGGTTCTTTGCGATTTTTTAAAGTCATCATAAACACTAATAAGTAACAAACCCAAACTATAGTAAGCCACAAATCAGCATACCATTCTGGCTCTGCATATTCTCTTGCTTGAGTGATGCCGTTAAGATAGCCGTAAGCGGCCATTAAAATGAAAATTTGATAGCCCCAGAAGATGAATTTTAACAAAGCATCTGAACCCCAAAGTCGGGCTTGAGAAGTTCTTTGCACCACAAAAAAGCTGGTTGCGAAAAGTGCATTTCCACCAAAGGCGAAAATTACTGCAGAAGTGTGAAGGGGGCGCAATCTGCCGAAACTCAACCATTCGATGTCTAAATTTAAAAGAGGGAAGGCCAATTCAAAAGCGATGAAAACCCCAGCTGAAAATCCGACAATTCCCCAAAAAGTGGCGGCGATGGTAAAGAGCTTTATAATGTCGTAATTATAAGTGACGGGTGTTTGATTATTTTGAGCTGAAGCCATGTTAATTTAGATCGTGAATTTGATTAGAAAGCTAATGAAAGCGCCATTATAAAGAGCGTTACAGAATTAATTAAAATTATTACTTTTGTAAAAATCTTAAATTCTTTGCTTAAAATTTTTAAAAAAACATATCCGCCGGAAGCAGTTAAAAAAAGTGCCGGAAAAGTTGCTAGCCCAAATAAAAACATGCCCATTCCTGCTAAAATTGGCTGGTTAATGGAGGCTGCTAATAAAAAAGCTCCATATAAAAGCCCGCAAGGAATGAAGCCCAAAATTATTCCCAAGAAATAGCCGTTTAAGCCTTGAGGATTCTTGAATAAAATTGGTAAAAATGATTTTAAAAATTTGGGTTTTTTTAGGATGAAAATGTTCGCAAAAAGCCCTAGCAAAGAGGGGCGAGTTTTTAGAGATTTCGATTTAAATGGCAATTTATTTTTCAGATAGCTTTTGGCTGTAGTTAAAAAATTTTTTTCAAAAAATAGACCTAAAAAAATTAATGAAGCGATGAAAAGAAAAATTGCAGAGAGGATTCTGAAATTTGTAAAATCCTTAATATTTTCGGCAAAAAAAGAGCAGCCAATTCCAATCACAGAATAAGTGGTGATGCGGCCTAAGTGATAAGGCAGCAAAGCTAAATTTTTTAATTTCTGAAAATTTGTAAATTCATCTAGAGGAATTTTTTCTAAACGATTGGAAACTTGAGTTAACACAAAAGGCCCGCACATTCCCATGCAATGAGAGAAGCCACCGAAAAATCCGAGGCTTATTAATGATATTATAATTGTTATGTTGGTCATTTTGTTATTGGGAAAAGCAATTCAGTTAGTTTAAATAATCAAAATTGCGGCCACCTTACGATCTTCCAAAGTCAAAATATTAAAAGTTCTACAAGCGGCGCCAGTTGTCATTTCATCAATTGAAGCGAAAGAAAATTTCTCTTTGATTTTCTCACGCAAATTTGTTTTTAAGTGTAAATGATTTTTGCCAGTTCCAATTAAAAGAATTTCAATTTCATTATCGGCAAATTCAGATAAAAAAGATAATAATTTTTCTTCTTCGGCAAAATCTTTTTGCTCAAAAGAAATTTCTTTAACTCTGTTTGGCAAAAGAATTAAGCTTCCTGAAAAATCTTTCTCAGAAATTTTAAAACCAGAATCGCCGTAAGAATTAATAATATTTCTTCCTTTAGGAATTAGCGGTGTGATATCCATATTTTTCTGGTTCAGTGAGATTATTAGTAGTAATGTTGATTTATTGAAAATTAGGTTTTAATTCTTGGTGCTTAAATTTTCTATCTAACTCTCAAAAAAATTTACAAAAAATGTCAGAAGACAATGCTGCGATAAGGAATTTAAGAAATTTTTTCATCATTTCCTTCCTTATCATATTCGTTTTAGCTCTTTGTTTTTATATTACAGGAACACTTGTAATTGTAACCATCAACGGCAAGTGGGACATTATAAAAGGTTATGCCAAATTGCCTTTGGATAAGCAATTTGTTTATCTTTTTAAGACTATGTCTGCTTATTGGCAGTTCTATTTCCAGAAATCACTAACTTGGGATAAATATAGCTATTTCGTTCCAAAACTTTGGGCTACAACTCTTCTTCCTTATACATTTTTACTTTCTTTGGCTTGGATTTTTCGTGCGCCACTTATGGATTGGAGACCATTTAAAAAACCAGAATCTATTCATGGTAACTCTGCTTGGGCTACGATGAAAGATGTGAAAAAAATGGGTTTGCGTTCTAAGTCCGGTGTGTTGCTTGGAATGTATAATAAGAAATTGCTGATTGCAGATGGTTATCAGCATATCCTACTTTTCGCGCCGACTGGTGCGGGTAAAGGTGTGGGTTTCGTAATTCCAAATTTGTTGTTCTGGCAAGATTCGGTGATGGTGCATGATATTAAACTTGAGAACTATGAGCTGACTTCTGGTTGGAGAAAAAATCATCTTAAACAAAGTGTTTATCTTTGGAACCCAGCAGATCCTGATGGAATTTCTCACTGCTACAACCCCATGGATTGGATTAGTAAAAAACCTGGACAGATGGTGGATGATGTGCAGAAAATTTGTAACTTCTTACTTCCTGAACAAGAATTTTGGCAAAATGAAGCGCGCGCTTTGCTTACGGGTATCATGCTTTATCTAGTTGCTGCTGACGATAAACCAGCTTCTCTTGGTGAAGTTGTGAGAACTTTGAGAAATGACGATGTGGTTTATAATTTAGCGGTTGTGCTGGATACAATGGGTAAAAAAATCCATCCCGTGTCTTACATGAACATCGCTTCTTACCTACAAAAACCTGATAAAGAACGCGGTTCGGTAACTTCAACTGCCAACTCATCTTTAGAACTTTGGTCGAACCCTTTGATTGATACAACAACTGCGACCAGTGACTTTAACTTACATAAATTAAAAACTTCTCCTCATACTATTTATGTAGGTTTAACGCCAGATAACATCAGCCGTTTGAAGCCTTTGATGAATATGTTTTATCAACAAGCTTCAACTTTCTTCACCGCAAAAATGCCGCAACCTCATGAGAAATATGGCGTATTGATGCTGATGGATGAGTTTCCTACCTTAGGAAAAATGGAACAATTTTTGTCAGGTATCGCTTATTTCCGCGGTTATAAAGTCCGTCTGTTCCTGATTATTCAAGATACCGAGCAGCTAAAAGGTATTTATGAAGAAAGTGGTATGAACTCTTTCCTGTCAAACTCAACTTATCGCATCACATTCGCGGCGAACAATGTGGAAACTGCGAATTTGATTTCACAACTTCTGGGTAATAAAACCGCAACTGCAATTTCTTATAACAAACCGAAATATCTAGATTTGAATCCGGGAGCTCGTTCGCTGCATGTCTCTGAAACTCAGCGCGCCTTGCTTCTTCCGCAAGA
>CAMCME010000056.1 GCA_945875925.1 Rickettsia typhi
TCTTGTTAAAAATAAGACCAATTCACAAAAGACGAATCAGCCAAGAGAGCTAGAAAACAGTACCTATAAAGAGTTTTAATAACAAGAAAATGATGCGAAAAATTACAGAAATTTAGATGAGGTTTTTGGGTGGATTTGCGACAGGCTCATTATTTAATTAACTCAAAGCAGAAATCTCATTTGCAAAAAATTATAGATTTTAAGAAATGGATTAAGGGGGTTGTTGCTTCTGAAAAGTCTTAAGGGGTGTTAATTGTAAGCATTATGTGTAAACGCAAATTCATTTACATAAAGAGATATTTCCTCAAATCTAAGCCCCTCCCTGATTAAGATTCGCTAGTTTAAGCCCCTACTTGATTAAGATTCCCTAGTTTAAGCCCCTCCTTTTTAAGGAGGGGTTGGGGTGGTTATTCTCGCGGTAAAGATTCGAGATAATTCTCTTACTTTCTCCATTAAAATTTTAGTCCGAGTTTGCGAATAAACACCCCAGCCCCTCCTTGAAAAGGAGGGGAGTGACTCAAGATTCCCTCCTTGATAATTGCTTTAGCAATTACAACTCATTCAAAATAAAAAATATTTTGTGAGTAAAAGGGAGTTATTTTTTTAAATCAAAACGATCTGCATTCATAACTTTTGTCCAAGCTTTTACAAAGTCTTTTACAAATTTTTCTTTGCCGTCATTAGCCGCATAAACTTCTGCAACTGCGCGTAATTCAGAGCTTGAACCAAATACTAAATCAGTTGGAGTTGCTTGCCATTTTACCACGCCACTTGTTCTGTCGCGGCCTTCGAAAACTCCTTCCAACTTTTCAGATTTTTTCCATTCAACCGACATATCAAGCAAATTGACGAAGAAGTCATTGCTCAAAACTTCCGGTCTCTTGGTCAATATTCCATATTTAGAATGATCTGAATTTGCATCCAAAGCTCTCAATCCACCAACTAAAACAGTCATTTCAGGAACTGTTAAATTTAGTAAATAAGCGCGATCAATTAGAGAATTTACAGGTGACACAGAATCTTTGCTGTTATAGTAATTTCTAAATCCATCAGATTTAGGTTCTAATAAGGCAAAAGATTTTACATCAGTTTGTTCTTGAGTTGCGTCCGTGCGACCAATTGTGAAAGGCACTTTCACGCTAACTCCTGCTTGATGTGCCGCTTTTTCAATTGCTGCAGAACCACCAAGAACAATTACATCAGCCAAAGAAACTTGTTTGCCGTTGATGAGTGTTTTGTTGAAGTCTTTTTGAACTTTTCGCAATTTTTCTAAAACTTTCGCCAATTCTTTTGGATCATTAACTGCCCAGTTTTTTTGCGGTTCTAAAGCAATTCGCGCGCCATTTGCGCCGCCGCGCATATCGGTTTCGCGATAGCTAGAAGCCGAAGCCCAAGCCGTTTTTACAAGTTCAGAAGCAGTTAATCCCGATTTCAAAATTTGTACTTTTAAGCGCGCAACATCAGCAGCATCAATTGCTTTATACTGAGCTTTTGGAATTGGATCTTGCCATGCAAGAGTTTGTTTTGGCGCGTCTTTACCAACATATCTAGCGCTTGGTCCCATGTCGCGATGAGTTAATTTAAACCAAGCACTAGCAAATGCTTTTTCAAATTCTTTTGGATTTTCTCTAAAGCGTTTGGCAATTTTTTGATACTCTGTATCTACCTTTAGCGCCAAGTCAGTTGTAAGCATTGTTGGTGCATGTCTCTTTGTAGAATCATGAGCATCTAAAACTGAATCTGCAGCTTTGTTTTCTGCTGGAATCCACTGAATTGCGCCACCTGGACTTTTGGTTTTTACCCAGTCAAAAGCGAATAAATTATTTAAATATCCCATAGTCCAAGTAGTTGGATTAGCGGTCCAAGCACCTTCTAATCCGCTGGTTACGGTATCAACACCTTTGCCAGTGCCACATTTATTTTTCCAGCCCAAACCTTGATCTTCGATGATACCGCCAGCTGGTTCAACACCAACACATTCAGAAGGTTTATGAGCGCCATGAGTTTTGCCAAAACTGTGACCACCCGCAATCAAAGCAACAGTTTCTTCATCATTCATCGCCATGCGGCCAAAGGTTTCGCGAATTTGCGCGGCCGCCGCAAGTGGGTCTCCGCTGCCATTTGGGCCTTCAGGATTTACATAAATTAAACCCATAGTTGTGGCGCCAAGTGGTTTTTCTAACTTACCATTTTTGTCGAAACGGTGACTGCCCATAAATTTATTTTCAGGTCCCCAATATACTAAATCAGGTTCAAAGTCATCCATTCTGCCGCCAGCAAACCCAATGGTTTTGAAGCCCATTGATTCAAGAGCAACATTGCCTGAAAGAACCATTAAATCGGCCCAAGAAATTTGGCTGCCATATTTCTTTTTAATTGGCCAAAGCAATCTGCGAGCCTTGTCTAAATTAGCATTATCTGGCCAGCTGTTAAGTGGTTCAAATCTTTGTTGTCCGCCGCCACTACCACCGCGACCATCTTCAGCGCGATAAGTTCCAGCGCTATGCCACGCCATGCGAATAAAAAATGGACCATAATTTCCGTAATCCGCAGGCCACCAATCTTGTGAAGTCATCATGGTTTTTTTGATGTCTTTTTTTAGAGCCTCAAGATCAATTTTTTCAAATTCCTTAGCGTAATTATAATTGCTGCCATAAGGATTTGATTCTGAGGAATGTTGACGAAGTGCAGAAAGATTTACTAGATTAGGCCACCAAAATTCATTTGGTTTGGCTTCTAATTTAGCAAGGTTTGAATTGTGTTGAACGCCTGAACATCCTGCGATTGCAAGAGAGCTGATCAATAAAAATTTATTTAATTTCATAATGTAATTCTGCTTTTGTTATTAGAAGTTCACTCAAATTTTTAGATAAAAATTTTCAATAAATTTATCGCAGTTCCATTTCCATCTATGTTATGTAATAAGTAAAATATAAATTAATTATCATATTGATATATTTTTCTTATGAAAAATTTTGGAATGATTTGTGATTTTTTTTGCAGCAGACTCTCTTAAAAGCCACTTATTTTTAAGGATATGAGATACTAAGGACTCTATCTAAACCCAATTAAGTCCAACCGTCACATCCACTTTTAGCGGCACATCCAAATTCATCGCATTTTCCATTTCTGATTTCAAAACTTTAGTCACCAATTCCACTTCTTCTTTCGGTGCTTCGATAATTAATTCATCATGAATTTGTAAAATAATTTTTGATCTTAAATTCAACTGCGCGAATTTTTTATCTAAACGAATCATCGCCTTTTTAATAATATCCGCAGCACTTCCTTGAATTGGCGCATTGATTGCCAATCTTTCGGCTTCTGATCTAATCATGCCGTTTTTATTATTAATTTCATGAATGAAACATTTTCTGCCCGACAAGGTTTTTACATAGCCGAATTTGCGCGCCAAAGCTATGTAATCTTTCATATAAGCTTCAATTCCAGGGTAAGCCGCGAAATATGATTTAATGTAGTTGCTAGCCTCTTGTCTTGAAATATTAAGTTGTTTTGCCAAACCAAAAGCGCTAATGCCATAAATAATTCCGAAATTAATTGCCTTGGCTTTTGAACGCATCGCATCATCAACTTCTGCTTCAGAAATCCCCATAACCTGACTGGCTGTAATTCTGTGAATGTCCTTGCCGTCTTTGAAAGCCTGAATCAAATTATCAATTTTGGCTACATGTGCAATCACGCGTAATTCAATTTGTGAATAATCTACCGAAATTAAAAGATGATTTTCTTTAGCAACAAAAGTCTCGCGAATTTTTTTGCCTTCCAAACTTTTAATCGGAATATTTTGCAGGTTCGGATTAGTAGAGCTAAACCTTCCCGTAACTGTAGAAGTAGTTGAGAAAGAAGAATGAATGCGCCCAGTTTTTGGATTTATTTCTTCTGGCAAAGCATCGGTATAAGTGTTTTTTAATTTAGAAAATTTACGAAATTCTAAAATTTTGCGGGCAATTTCATGACCTTCAAATTCAAGTTCTTCAAGCACCGAAGACTTAGTTGAAAGGACTCCCGTCTTTTTTGATTTTTTAGAAGATTCTAATTGCAACTTCTCAAAGAGAATTTTTGAAAGCTGTTGTGTTGAAGCAATGTTAAATTCTTCGCCAGCAATTTCATAAATTTCTGAAGTTAAGTTTTTGATTTTATCAGCAAATTCACGCGATAAATCTTGCAGCTTTTTCACATCCACTTCAATTCCTTCAACTTCCATTTTAGCAATAACCTGTAGCAGCGGCAGCTCGAAAGAAAGATAAGCGAAATTTAAATTCAAATCAAAAATCTTCGGCGCAAAAATTTTATAAACTTGCCATAAAGCGAAATTTCGGAAGGCAAAGAAATCGATTTTTTTATTAATATCGCTGAAAGTTTCTGGGTCAAAATCCTTAGCTTGAGATTTGCCTTGGCGCTCTTTTTCATATTCAGTGAACATGGATGCAAAGACAAGATCTTCTAGGTTCTCATCAAGATTAATTTTGATAATTTCGCGAAAATTATTTTTAAATGACGAGTTAAGTAAATGATTCATCAAAGAAACATCTTCATAAGTCACATATTCGTCATTTTCAAATCTGATTGGCGAAATTGCATCACCGCGAGTAATAAAAATTTTCAGAAATTCTTTGGCATTGAAAAAGATTTTTTTGATTGAGCTATTGCTGATAATTTCTTCCAAAGCATCAATTCTTAAACCATCAATCTCATCTTGATTTTCCTCATTTGAATCAGCTTCATCTTTAAAAGAAAATAGGTCAAAAACTTGGTTTTTATAAGCAAGTTTTTCAGGAGTTTTTAGAGATTTTTTTATTTCAAAAAAGAAAATTTCTTTAAGGCTTTCTGAAATTTTACAAGTTGAAATTGTCACTAAATCTAACTCATTTTCACCAGTTTTAATTTGGTAATCAATAACCACAACTCCATTCAAAACCGCTTGTTTACTAAATTCATCAATTGTTTCTTTAGAAAGAATTTCGGTTTTTTTAATATTCTTGTAAGGCTGAGTTTGAAATTTTGGATTTGATGATTTTACTTTTTCTTCGCTTAAATTTTCTTCATAAACTGCTACGGATTTAATCACTACCTCACTAATTCCAAATTCCTTTTTCACGCGCATAATCAATGATCTAAAGCCTTGCTTCTCTAAAAATAAAATTAATTTTTCAGGCTCCAAAGATCTAATTTCTAAATCTTCAATAGCAATTCCCATCTCTACATCTTCTTTTAAAGCCGCTAAAATTTTGGATAATTTAGCATTTTCAAAACCATCTTTTAAAAGTTGGCGTCTTTTTTCTTGTTTAATTTGATCAAGATTTTCAAAAATATTTTCTAAAGTTCCAAACTGATCAATCAACTCTGCCGCGGTTTTAGGGCCAATTCCTTTCACACCAGGAATGTTATCTGAGGCGTCTCCCATCAAAGATAAAATGTCCAAAACTTTATTTGGTGCTACGAAGAATTTTTCTTGAACTTCTTTGGCTGTGATCATTTTATTTTTCATCGCATCATACATCGACACATTGTCGTCAACCAATTGCATCAAGTCTTTATCGGAAGAAACAATCAAAACTTGCATGTTTGGGGCCGAATATTTTTTGGCTAAAGTGGCAATAATGTCATCTGCTTCAAAACCAATTTTTTCTAGAATTGCTAAATTTAAAGATTCCGCCGCTTCGCGCACAATTGAAAATTGCGGAATCAAATCTTCAGGGCAGGGTGGTCGATTGGCTTTATAAGCTGGGTAAATGTCATTGCGGAAAGTTTTTGAACCAGAATCAAAAACAACGGCAGCGTGACTTACATCAAGAGAGGCGAGCAACTTGATCAGCATATTGGTAAAGCCGTAAACTGCATTTACTGGCGTTCCATCATTGCGCGACAAGGGCGGCAGAGAATGATAGGCGCGAAATACAAAACCATAGCCGTCAATTAAGGCGATTTTTTTGGCTGCTTTTTCAGGTAGATTGATTGGCATTTTGAGTTGTTTTTTTGAGTTGTTTTTCTTCTTCGAAGCATCGATTATGGCAGATGTAAATCTAAAAATTAATCTTAATAATTGTCTTTCGATAAAATCGAATCAAAGCCAATAATTTAAAAAATCTAAAAATCTAAAAATGTACAGACTTTATCATCATCCAATTTGTCCATTCTCACGCAAAGTTCGAATTCACATGGCGGCAAAAGAAATTGGTCTTGAGTTAATTCAAGAAAATTTTTGGGAAAGAAGAAAAGAATTTATCGCTATGAATCCTGCTGGCACTTTGCCAGTTTTGTTTGATAACCATAATTCTTCTGTTGTGTGTGGCAGCTCTGTTATCATTGAATATATTGAAGAGAAGCATATAGAGGCTAAAAATTTCCTAGGAGATTCTCTTTTGCAAAAAGCTGAAGTTCGCAGAATTCAACAATGGTTCGACGAAAAATTTTACCAAGAAGTTAGTAAATATGTTTTAAAAGAACGCTTCTTTAACCGCTATTTACCAGGAGTAAATTCTCCTAGTTCAGAAGTGTTAAGAGTTTCCAGACGCAATTTAAATGCTCATATGAGTTATCTTGAATATCTTTTAGAAAGCGGAAAATATTTGGCAGGCGACAGCATTTCAGTGGCCGATTTTGCGGCAGCTGCGCACATTTCAGTTTTAGATTATTTCGGAGACATCAATTGGAATCACTATTCACCAGCCAAAGATTGGTATAGTTTGATCAAGTCTCGCAAAATTTTCAGTGAAATTCTTAAAGATAAAATCATCAATGTTAAGCCACCTGAGTGGTATGATAAGTTAGATTTCTAGTTTATAAAAATCGCTGTCATCTCGAGAGTTAGTGAGAAATTTCATGAGTTTATCCGCTAAATCCTAATGAGATCTCTCGCTAACGCTTGAGATGACAAGATGAAACAATTTTCCACCTAACATTCATTTTATGATCACGCTCAACGAGCAGCAAGCAAGAGAGTTTCTGCAAAAAAATAACATTAGCAGCTGCGAGATAATTAAAGTTGCCGGAGACGCTTCTTTTCGCTCTTATTATCGAATTATATCGGATGATAAGAAGTGGATTTTAATGTTTGCTCCACCAAGCCATGAAGATATTTTTTCTTTCATTAAGATTGATGAATTTTTATTTGAGAATGGATTTTCAGCGCCAAAGATTTTTGCCATCGATGAAAAAAATGGCTTCATCTTATTAGAAGATTTTGGTGATGACACTTATAGCAAAGTTTTAGCAAGATCTGCGCAAGATAGTGCAAAGGCCTTAGAATTAGACCTTTATAAAAAGGCCTGTGATTGCTTAATCGAACTGCATAAAACAAAAATCATAAAAAAAGTAGCGCCTTACAATAACGCTTTATTATTTCGCGAAGTGATGTTGCTGGTGGATTGGTATTTGCCACTGAAAAAAACGGCGATAACTTTTCAAGAAAAAGCAGAATTTAAAGCTGCTTGGTTTGAGCTTTTTGATCTTTTAAATAAAGAAAATCAGGTTTTAGTTTTGCGCGATTATCACGCTGATAACTTGATGACATTACCTGAAAGACAAGGTTATAAACAAGTGGGATTGCTTGATTTTCAAGACGCGGTGATTGGTTCTAAAGCTTATGATTTGGTTTCACTTTTAGAAGATGCTAGAAGAGATTTGCATGAAGAAAATCGCCAAAAACTTTTTGATTATTATTTAGAAAAATCAAACTGTGACAAAATATCTTTTAACACAGATTATGAGATTTTATCTTTGCAAAGAAATATAAAAATTGTTGGAATTTTCGCGCGCCTTTCTATGCGCGACGGCAAGCATGGTTATTTAGATCTTTTGCCAAGAGTTTTGAATTTTGTGCGTTTAAGACTTTCATCAAAAAGTTCTACTCATCCAGATTTGTTTTTGAAGATCTCAAATTTATTAGAAAAATTTATTTAATTTATGTCTGTTACAAAAAATCCCCCAGAATATTTAGAAAATATCGCTGAGTCTAAAAAAAATAATCTTGAAGATCAGATGATTAAAAAATCATCAGAAGAAGTTTTAGATATTTTGGACGATATTAAAGATAAAACAGATGCCTATCTGCAAGACTTGCCATCAGGCTCTCCGCAAAGTCTTTCCAATATCGAAAATTTAAATCTCATCACTGATGTATTTAAACAAATTGAAGAAGAGAGTGTTAAAGTTGCTGAATTGCTTTTCGATTATTTAATCACTGCCAGCGATTCTGAAATAATGACGGGAGATATTCCTCCGCATTTGGATCCCAGAATTAATAAATATATAAAAATTCTTAATCGTCTTTTTCGTTTTTCTAGAAAAAATTCAAACAACGGCGGCTTCCGAATTATCAGTCGCAACATGATTCAAGATTTGGATAAAAAGACTTACATAATTTGTATGTGTCACGATGGTGGAATGTCTTTAGATATTTTATGTGATGTAGTGAACGCAGAAAATGGTGCCAGAACTCCAAGTAGATCGCCGGTAAGAGTTGTAGTGAAGCAAGCTTTCGGTCCTGAAAAAAGTAATGTCAGATAATTAAGCACACTAAATTTGAGGCAAATAAAAAGGGTAAAATCTCTATTGAGATTTTACCCTTTTTATTTTGTTACTTCTTTAGGGGAAGTTACTTCTTTTTTGCAGCTGCTTTTACAGGAGCTTTTTTTGCAACAACTTTTTTAACTGCAGCTTTAGCTGGAGCTTTTTTCGCAACAACTTTTTTTACAACAGCTTTAGCTGGAGCTTTTTTCGCAACAACTTTTTTTACTACAGCTTTAGCTGGAGATTTTTTCGCAACAACTTTTTTTACTACAGCTTTAGCTGGAGCTTTTTTTACAACTTTTTTTACTGCAGATTTTGCTGGAGCTTTTTTGATTGCCATAAATTTTACTTTTTATTGTTAAAATTTTTACTAACAAGAATCACAATTTCGAATAATAAAATCATCGGAATTGCTAGACCTATCTGACTTAAAATGTCTGGGGGAGTAAGAACTGCGGCCACTATAAAAATAGCAACAATCCAATATCTCCTTTTCGATTTTAAATCTTCGGATGACAACAGACCAAGTCTAATTAAAAAAATCAACAAAATTGGTAACTGAAATGCAACGCCGAATCCGAGTAGTAAATTGACAACCATATTTAAATATTCACTGATGCGCGCTTCAAGTTGAATTGGAAGAGATGCTGCGGAAGCTGCAATTTCAAAGCTCGCGAAGAAATTTAAAGCGAGTGGTAAGATAAAATAATATGCTAAAAACGCGCCGAATAAAAATAAAAAAGGGCAGAAAAATAAAATTAATAAAATGTTTTTTTTCTCATTTTTATACAGTCCTGGTGCAAGGAATAAATAAATTTGAGAAATGAAAAATGGAAAAGAGAAAAAAATTGCTGAGTAAAAAGATAATTTTAGATATGTCGTGAAGGCTTCAGCGGGGCTGGTGTAGATCAATTTTCTATTTGCATTATCGTGAGAAATATCAGCAAAAGGTTGTAGTAAAAATTTATAAATTTCTGCGGAGAAAAAATAACAAATGCTAAATGCGATAATAAAAAAAAGTACGCAGTGAATTAATTTTTTTCGCAATTCCTCTAAATGACTTTTTAAAGTCATGTGATTTTTTGATGTGCTTGGTTGTGAAGATTCATTTTTTTCAAATTCGAAATCCCTAGAGTCCCTTGTCAAATTCCCTCTTTCTTAATTTAATTATTTTGATGATTCGCCAAATGCGAAAATGTTTTTGTCACTAAAATAAAATTTACTCGTGAATTTTTTTGGCAGTTTTTGATCTTTAAATTTTTTACATCTCACTCGTGTGATTTGCAACTTGAGCTAAAAAATAAAATCTTTTTTAAATTCAAAATTGTTGAAATTTCTTTAAATAAATTTTTTTAAAAATTTCCTCCGGCGTCATCGCAGAGCTAGATTTATTAGAGCTTTATCTCTTAGAAAATATTCATCCGTAATCTATACAAAATAAACTATTTCTAGATTTGGTATTTATAATCCAAGCTAACTTCATCTTTTTGGCTAAAAATTGCAAAAAGCCTCAAGTTGTATGAGTATACAACTTTCATTTTTTACAATTTTTATCTCAAAAATATTTTATTAATTCGGACTATAAATAGTTTATTTTGTATATACCAAATCTAAAATCTATTGATATTGTTTGATTTGGTATAGTGGTCCAACATAAATTCTGGATGAATAATTTCTAAGAATTACTTGTGTGCTTTTAAGAAGTTCTATCTCCGATAATGAAGTAAATTGGAAGTGGCCTCAATATATAAATCATAATTAAAAACAGTCGCTTTGAGATAAATCGATTGTGATCTAAAGATGAGGCAATTGAATTCTCGATGAGAATTTTAAACGGCTGTAGGGTTTAATTTTGAATAGCTAGAAATTCTATTTAGAGATTCTATACCAAACTAAAAATCTATTGATCGCAGTAGCAAAGTATTTTTGAGGGAAAATTAAAACTTAAAAAAACTTGCTGTATCAATATACCGCTGGTTTTTTTAAGTTTTAATTTTTACCAAAAAGATGAAGCTAATGCGATCAATAGA
>CAMCME010000057.1 GCA_945875925.1 Rickettsia typhi
TTGAACGGAGTCGAAACCAACGGATGTTTCTTGCTGTGGATTTGATAAGTTTTGCGGCAGGAAGCTTCCGTTGGTTTCGACTCCGTTCAACCGACGGTTTTGGGTTTCGCGGCGTTTTTTATCACATTTAAACAACGGATTTTTAAGCACCGCCAAAAGATTTGCCGAAGCAAAATCACTTTCAATTAACTCCAAAATCAGCAAAATAAAATTCACCAAAGGCGAGTCAAAAATTCCTAAATTACTTGAATCATTAAACGACAAACCAAGCTCTTCTAGCTGATATTTAACAAGCTGCGTAAGTTTTTGATTATTAGTAATTACCGCGCATCTTACTTCTTTTTCTGCCAATTTTTCTGCCAAAATCAGCGTTATGATTCTGGCTTCTTCAAGCTCATCTTTGCTTTCAATAAATTTAAAATTCTTCTCTAAATCTTCAGAAATATTTTTAACATTTAAATGAGTTTCAATTTCTTGCCATTTAACAGTCTCTTGGTTTGGTAACATTAAGAATGAGAGAAACTCTGATCTATCTTCGCAGCTGATTTGCAATTTTTTATCTAAGATTTTTTGAATTTCTTTTTTCTCAATTTCCAAAAATTTCACCAATTTATTTAGCAAAAATTGTGGATGATATTCTTCTTCCAAAACTGTTTCGCGGTGATCCAAATTATGCAAAATCGCAAAGCCATTTTTTTGTCTAGAAATACTTCTAATCAACTTACTTCCCGAAGCCAAACTTCCTGTTGAACCAGCAATAATTAGAGGAAATTTTGAGCCATATTTTTCTAAAGATTGGCTGAATTTTTCGATTACAAAATTGTGATAAGAAGAGCTAAAAAAGATATTTTCTTTGATCAAAGAATTTTTGATTTGAATGTGAAAATTCTTCAAAAAACCTAGAGTAATTTGGCGATGCGCCGATAAATCTGAATCGTCAATTTCACTTAATTTATCTAAATCAATTTCATCTTTTTCAATTTCGTCAAACAGGCTTTTTAAATTAATCGCAATATTTAGCGCTTGATTTGATTCAAGATTTGGCCCGAAAAGTGAAAGTTTTTGAATTTTTTGGCTTAAGAAAAAAAGATAATCGATGCCTGAAATTACCTTTATTTGCAATAGTTCATCGATAATTTCTTTAACTTCGGGTGCGGGTAAAAAATCAAAAAAATCTTCAAAAGAAATATCAGAAATTGCCTTAATTTTTGGCAAAATAATTGTTGAGCTAATCCTTGAATCAGGCTTTGAATTTTGGTGCGAGGTGAGGGATTTTTGCAAAAATAATTCGCGCAATTCCCTGCAACTTCTTTTATTGGGTAAGAAGATTTTTACATCAGAAATATTTTTAGAAAAATTCTCAGATAAGAATTTTAACAAAGATTCAAAAAAATTTTGATGAGATGGAATGTTTAGAACATTGGGCTTGTTGCTTTGTGCCATTTTAAATTCTTGTAATTTTGGGCTAGATTAATAACTTATTTTGAACCCTTTTTAAACTTAAAAACAATCCATTTAATGAAAGTAATAGTTCTAGGTGCCGGAGTAATCGGCGTTACAACCGCTTATTTTCTAGCTAAAGCCGGACATCAAGTAACAGTTTTAGAAAAAAATTCGTCTTGCTCAATGTCTTGCTCTTACGCTAATGGCGGCCAATTAAGCTATTCTCACATTGAACCTTGGTCTTCTAAAACTTCATTACTCTCAATTACCAAAGCGGCAATTTCTCCTTCTTCATTTTTGGGTGTTTCTAATATTTTTAACCGCGAATTTTTAACTTGGTCTTACGAATTCTTGAAAAATTCTAATGCCAAAAAGAATCATCAAAATAGTAAAAATATTTACGCCCTTTCTAGGCACAGTAAAAGAACTTTGGAAAATCTTTTAAAAGAAGAAAAAGATTTAAAATTCGACTATAAAAATTCTGGAATTTTACATTTTTATCGCGACCAAAAAAGATTCAACGCGGCGATTAAAGAGGCCGAAATACATAATTCTTTTGGATGCAAAGCGCAAATTTTAAATTCCGATGAATGTATTAAAAAAGAGCCAACTTTGGTGAAACTTTATGATGAAAATAAATTGGCGGGCGGAATTTTTTATGAAGCAGATGCTTCTGGAGATAGCTTAATTTTCACTAAATCTTTAGAAAAAATTTGCCGCGAAAAATATGGCGTAATTTTTGAATATGATGCAGAAGTTAAAAATATTTTTACCAATTACAAAAAAATTACGGGTATTAACACCAATAAAGGTGTGTTTGTGGCCGATAAATATGTTTCTTGTTTGGGAGCTTTTGGTAACAAGCTTTTAAAAGGAATTGGCATTGATACAAAAATTTTCCCGCTTAAAGGTTACAGCCTTTCAATTGCTGCAGATAACGAATTTATTGCGCCAAGCCTAGCGCTTACCGACAGCGAAAATAAAATTGTTTATAGCAGAATTGGCAATGTGTTTAGAGTGGCGGGTTCGGTGGAAATTTGTGGATCTAAAACTAGTGAAAATAAATCACTAATCAGCTTTTTAAAAACCACAGTGAGATCAAGTTTTTCAGATTTTGGAAATTTCAACGAAGTTTCTCAATGGTTTGGTTTCAGGCCATTTAGACCAAATTCTACTCCCTTAATTTGCCAAGTTAATAAATATCAAAATCTCTTTTTAAATTCTGGTCACGGATCTTTAGGTTGGACTCTTTCTGCGGGTTCAGCTGATATTATCGCCAATTTGATGGATGATAAAAAAAGTGAACAATTTGCCTTTTTAGAAGAGCAAGAGAAAGAAATTTATAGAGTTTAATAAAAGGTAGATCTATCTGATCCATCCTTCTTTCAAGTAACATTCAAAAATCCTTAAAATAATTTTCCACATGTCTATTCCTGAAAATATCCTAAAAAAGCTAATTGAAAATGATGCCAATCTTACAACCCTAGATATTTCAGGCACTAAAATTGGAAATGCTGGGGCAACGGCTTTGGCAAATATTTTGCTTCGTAACACTAAATTATTACATTTAGAAATTCGTAATTGTGGCATCACAGCTGATGGCGCGAGAGATTTTGCCAATGCTTTGAAGACCAATAAAACTTTGCAAACTCTTTATCTTCGCGGAAATAAAATTGGTGATGAAGGTGCGAAATTTTTATCTGTGGCTTTGAAAAATAACTCACTTTTGAAACATCTTTTTTTAGGAAATAATGCGATCGGGCCAGATGGCGCCAAGGCTTTCGCTGATGCTTTAATGGTGAATAGACATTTGGAAACTTTGTCTTTGAGAAATAATGAAATTGAACTTAGTGGAGCTGAGGCTTTGGTAAATGCCTTAAAAGTTAACTCATCTTTACATATTTTGAACCTTGCTAATGCTGGAATTACTGAAGTTGGAGTGAAAGCTTTTGCAGAAGTTTTATCTATCAACACCACTATGCAAAACTTGAATTGCGGACATAATGATGTGGAAGAAGAAGAGGATTTGATGAGAGATATCATCTCTAAATTGAAATATAATATTTTGCAAAATGTGGTGGATATTAATGAAATGTCCAAAAAAGTTTTAGCTCATTGCGAGGCTTACATTGCACATATTAAAAGAGGTGGCGGCGAATTGATGTCGGAAGAAGAAGTTTCTCAAGAATTTAGATATGCTTCAGAAGAGTTGCATTATTTGTCAGATAGAAGTCGCGATGCCACAGCAATTTTATGCTTAGCTGCTTTATCTAGAATGATTGGAAGATATACCGAAAAAGCCTATGTGGACGAGATATTGAGAACTTTCTATCATCTTCACGGCAATTTATTAATTCGTGTTCAAGAAGAAAAATCAGATGCCAAAACTATCAAACCAAGACAAGAATTGATTGCCGCGGCAGATGAATTTGTGGGAAGAGTTAACGGAGTGTTGAAATAATTATGGTTTTCATTCTTGTCATCCCAACGAAGGCGCGGATCCAATGCAATTTTGAAACGTAGAAAAAATTAACTTCTAGATACCCGCCTTTGCGGGGATGGCAGATAGCTTCTGATTAATGCGCCAATACATTTTGTATATTTTGTTTTCCACTTAATCTAACAGTAGCCTTAGAATTTGGTTTTGGACTTTTGCTTGGCGGTGTTTTTAGGTCAGTAACAGTAAATTCGAGCTTAACTTTTTGTTCTGTGGTGGTGGCGTGAATTGCTTCGCCTATTTTAGATTTATTTCCTTTCTCATTGTCTTTCATAACTTCCATCACGGCTCTCAGCTCGGCGCCTTCTACCATTTCAACACCACCTATCGTAATTTTCCCGGCTCTTGATTTTTCAGCTGCTGAGTAAGCTAATTTCGCTTCTTGTGATATAGTAACTTTTTGATAGTTGAAATTCTTACCGTCAAAATTAATGCCTTTTGGAAAAGTACATCCTTCAAATTCACATCCGGCAAATCTCAATGTTTCAATATTTTTTATCTCACTGAAATCGACATTTTTAAATATACATCCTCTGAAACTTGAATCTTTCAAATCGGCGCCATTAAATATACCGCTGCGCATCTTTGCGCCAGTTTTAGGATTTGTGATGGCAATATTTTTGCCAGCCTCATCTTTAATTACTGCGCTTTCATCAAATATTATTTTACCGAAATTCGAGCCATGAAGTTTTTGGCCTTCTTGTAAATCTAACTGATCATGAGTGATAGTCTTGCGTCTAGTAGGATCTGATTTGCCTTCTTTAGCCGCTTTGCTTCCGGGTTTTTGAGCAAAAATTTCTAAACTTACAGGATTATTCTTCTTATCAAAAATCACTTCTGCAGATAAATCGGTCGGCACATTCATAATAATCTTATGCTCGCGATCTTTTATTGGCACAGGTGGTGGCATATTCGTAGAAGTCTTAGGAGCAATTTCTGTTCCTCTAACTTCTCTGACAATTTCATAAAGTTGATCAATAAATTTACGGGCTTCACTAGACTTATCATAATGTTCTTGCTTAGCATAGCCCAGAGGATTTACTAATTCTTGTAAAGTTTCTGTAATTTTGTTTATCTCAGTGTTCGCTTCTTCTATTTTAGCTTCAAGCATAAGTCTTTTTTCTCTTATAGAATTCAGCTCTATTTTTTCTTGTTCATTTTCAGAGTCTTTTAACGCTTCTTCTTTTGCTTTTGCAGCTTCAAGTTCTTCATTTAATGATGTTAGATTAGTTCCTTGTTCAGATAGTTTTTTATCTAACGCAAGTTTTTTTTCTTCTAAAGCATGAACATTAAAAAATGCCTCATCTAATCCATCTTCTTTACTTTCTAACAATTGCTTTAACTCAGGATTTTTTTCTAAAAGCTCCAATACAACAGCGTTTTGTTCATCATTAAATGTCTTATTTAATTTTGTAAAAGCATCCTCCGGGGCCTGATCTTCTGTGTTAAGTTTTTTCTTATTAGCTTCTTCTAGTTGAGATTTTAATTCTTCAATTTCTATCTGAATTGTATTTTGTCCTTCTAAACTGTTTTTAAGAGTTTCTATTTTTTCTTCAAATACAGCTTTTGCTGATTGAAGAGCGGCTGATTCTTCAGTCTTCTCTCTCAAACTTTCTGTAGCCTTTTCTAGCTTAGATGTTAATTCATTTACTTTTTCAGCAAGAGCTGGATCTACTGCTGTGCTAGAGGCAGCTGCTGCTGCTTCTGCCGCTTGTTTAGCTTCTAATGCTTTTTGCAATTCTGCTGCAAGTCTCTTGGCTTCTATATCAAGTCTATTTTTTTCTAACTCAATATTTGAAGCACTAGTAGTTTTTTCTAACAATTCTTCTTGGGCTTTTTTTAATTCTTGTTTTAGAGCTACGATTTCTGAAGCAAGTGTGGATTCATCTTGCACCCCAGTTTTTTCTCTTAGTTGCTGTTCTAACTCTAAAACTCGAGCCTTTGCTTCTGCGGCATCAGAAGCCGTAATTTGAGAAGGATCTATTTTTAATGATTTAATCTCAGCTTCACATTTAATTACTATTTGATCGCATTCTGCTTTTTTTAATAAGAATTCATCTCTTTCACTATCGCTAGAAGCTTTTCCTGCTCTTGCTTCAAATTTCATGGAATCGATCATTGCCGCTTCTAATTCTTTTCCAAGAAGGGCAATATCATTTGATCTCTTTGTGGCTCTTTTTGATTCTTCTCTCGCTTCATCTTCTGATTTCTTATAATCTGTAAATTGTGTAGAGGATTGAAGGGAAGTATTTAAAAGAGCCAAATCCTCCCTAACTTCTTTTGCAAATTCTGTGAATATGACAGTTTGATTATTTGCCGATATTGCGACAAGTTTTAAATCTTTAGCAGTAGCTTCATCATAAGCTTTTTCTGCAGATTTACCATCTTTTATTTTTTTTTCTTCTCCTTTTTTTATTGCAGTGACTTCTTTGTCAGCAGCAACGATGCGTTTTGTAATGTCAGCTGCATTGTCTTTTAGAGCGCTTCTTAAATCCTTAGTTACGTTTTTATCACTAATATGTGTATCCCCAATCTTATTTAAAGATGCAGTAATATCCTCTTCTGAGACTTCTTCTATCTCTGGGATAACTTCACATGCCTTCATAGCTCCTGCAAGTATAGCTGCATCCGTAGCATCTGGTGTTACTTTTTTTGAGGTATCGGTTATTTTAAGTAGTTTTTTTAATCCATCAATTTGAGCAGTATTACCAGCAGAAATATCTGCATTCCTAGCTTCAGCAATTTTCGCTTCTAATACTTCCTTAGTAATTTCATCACCTTCTTTAAGACCAAAAGCAGTTCTAACCTTGGTATTTGAAGTTTTGGCTGTTTCGATAGCTAAGGCATCTGGTAAGTATTTTTCTTTATTAGCTAATGTGGTTTTATGGGTAGCTTTTTCACCACCTGCAAGCTGTTTATTAGCCTCTTTCTCAGCTGCATTTATGGTTTTAAGAGCTGCTAAAACTTTAGGACCAGCTTGCTTAAAAAAATCATCATAAAGGGGGCTTAATCTAGCTATCTCTTCAGTAGAGCGGAAAGGGAATGGCTCAAAATCTTTTTCTACCTTACCAAGAATTTTTCGACAAGTATGATAGAATTGTTCTTTTTCATAAAAATCCTTTTGCTCTTTTGATTGTTCAGGAGCTTTTTTTAGATCTGGGATAAATTGAGCAAGACCATATAATATTGTTTTTTTATATTGTTCTGACTCTTTGGCGTTTAGAAGTACTGGTGGGGCCATTGGATTATTGCCGAGCTTATAAATGTAGTTATAGTTGCTATTATTAAGAAAATGGTCACTGACTTTTGTGAAATAATCTTTGTAAAAAGAGAAAAGTTCTAGCTCTGACATTTCTGCTAGACCTGTCTCTTTTGATGTTATGTCGGTAGTTGTTTTCGAATCTGATAAAATATTAGAGAGTTTTGTATAAAGAGACTTGGCTTTGAAAAAAGCTTCCTTAGATATTGTGAGTTCTGGACTATTCGATAAAAAATTAGTCGTGTCTGCACGCTTTGATGATAAAGATGGGGAAGTTGTAATACCATCTATCATGATTGTCACTGCTTCTTCTGATAAGCCTGTATTTGTGAGGTTGTCATTTATTTCTTTTGCAGTGTGTGGTTTTAATACTTGCGATAAACGACGAGTTTCGGCTAAGCCTGATCTCAAATTTGCCAAATCATTCCTAATACCTTCGGCTTGTAGATCTAGTCTTTCTTGAAATTTTTTATCCGTTAAATTTACTATCTTGTCACTAATATCACGCACAAAGATCTTGTTGATATCCAATATTTTTGACAATTCTGTTTCAGAGATTACATCCAGACATGGTTTTAAATCCCTACCATTGGAGAAGGTGTCTAGTAAAAATCGTGACACATTATCAACAGTGATGTCTTTGTTTGTTTCGTTAACAGATTCATCATCAAGATCACCACAATCTTTTTTAAGCTTTTCTAAAGCTTCTTTATTTTTTTGTAGCGCCGTTTTCAGTGCTTCGCCTTTCAGTTTTGATCTTAATGAGGTCTCGGTTATTGACTGTGCTGCTTTTATTATTGAATCCACAAATTCTGCGCGACCATTTTTATCTAGCGGACATTTATCTTTGAATAAATTTCCTAGGGTTTTTGGTGAGATATTTGTGGTGGAAAAAAAACTCTGCCTATCTTTTTGAAAAGATTTTATTTTTGCCGTAAGTGATGTGGAGATTTTTACATCAAAGAAGCCGTAATTCTCCGACTGTTCTATTCTTTTATTTAAGCCGCCAGAAAGTGGTCTGAATTTCTTTAGGTCAAGTGATGGTACATCAGTTAACGCACCAGAAAAATAGTTCTCTAAAATCTTGAGTGCAGTTTCTGCATCTTCTGAATTGGGCTCGGCATTAAGGACATCATTAATTATTGCTTCAATATCTTCAATTATTTCATTATCCTTTTCCGATTCTGATTTTCCTTGGTGTTCTAATAATCTTTCTGCGATCTGAGCTTTTGTTCTTTTTAGAAAAGATGTTTCTTTAGGTAATGATCTTGTTACTGATTTATCGGCTTTGATTAGATTTTCATAGGCTGTTCCAGCTACTCTTTGTGTTTTTACATGACAAAGTTGTAATGTTGCTGCAAGGGTATCGCTGTTTATTACTTCATTTGAGTCACTGTCTTTTATTTCAGTGAATGTTGAATCAGCATCTTTTTGAGTTACGGTCAGTCCGGCTAGTGTATAAGTTGTAAACCCATTAGAAGTGACACTTTTTTTTATAGCCTCTCTGATGGCTTTGGCTTGTGGATTAATTTCGTCGGTAATTTCATCTTTTAAATCACCTCTAATTTTGATGGCAGCTTGAATAGCTTTAACTAAATTATTGTAAGGAGCTTGTTTTTCTTCTTCGACCTTTCTTGCTTCATCCTCTTTAATTTTTTGCAAATCCATAGCTAATATTAGTAGATCTGCTTTTGGTACTATAGTATTCTGATTGCTAAAGATTTCCAAGGCTCTCTTAATAATAGCCGCCTCTTTTTTGTTAACAGATGCCCAATTTGTTCCTGATAATTTATCTAGAAAAAAGGTTTTTAGCTTTTCTAATTTAAGCGTGCCAAATTTATTTTCGTAATTTTGTATTAACTCTTTGTTAAATATTTCTATTTTAGATGTATTGCTCTCGGGAACTATCGCAGAAAATTCTTCTACAGGATTAGAATTACCACTAGATCTCTCAGAAAGTTCTTCTGCAGGATTAGAAGTACCAATAGAGCTATTAGTGCTAGCATCAATTGGAACAGTCTTGGTGCGGTTAATATCCTTAGCTTTTTTAAGTACTTCATCGAAGAAACCAGGTCCTTGCTTAGTGGGACCATTGTGTGAATTGTGCATTTAACTTATTGTATATTTAAGAGTGATTTCTAACGCCATTTTATAAAAAAAGATGGCTGGCAGTTATATTTTTTACAGTATGTCAAGAAAGCCTACAAATAGCTTGTGTTGGTAAATTGGGTCAAGATAAATTTTTAGTAAAATGAGTTTTTTAAAAGCTTTACAGATAATTAAAAAATTCAACCAAATTTTGCAAAATCCACAGCATCATAGCCTAATTAACTTTAAGCTTCAAAGAAAATATTACTAAATATTCTTCATGAATTTTTTTTACAATTGCAATTGCTGATAATTCAAAAATATGTAGTTAGCTTTCCTCATTAAAAGATCTATAAATCATCTCTTCCCTTTGATGTTTTTTCTTTCGATGCTTCTTTTTAAGCACTCATATGTTCACGAGTTTTTGTAACGCTTGCGGGACGAATCTCTAAATCGTCCATCCTGAAATACCCCATCAACCCACATCCAGCTTGACTCCACAACACTTTCTTCTACTGTTTTTTTGCCAGAAATCGAGGGGTCGTCCTTCATTTTCTGGCAAATAAATTTAGTAAAACTTTAGCAAAGTGGGGTAAAAGAAAGTCATGCAGCCATCTCAGATTGATAATCGTCAGGAAGATATTTTTAGAGGAAGATTGAGCAGCGAGCTGAATCCGAAAAACGAGCTTCTGGTTTTATCTCGTCTGATTCCTTGGAAAGATTTAGAAGTTGAGTTCGCCG
>CAMCME010000058.1 GCA_945875925.1 Rickettsia typhi
AATCTATTGATCGCAGTAGCAAAGTATTTTTGAGGGAAAATTAAAACTTAAAAAAACTTGCTGTATCAATATACCGCTGGTTTTTTTAAGTTTTAATTTTTACCAAAAAGATGAAGCTAATGCGATCAATAGATTTTTAGTTTGGTATAATCTTAAAAAATAAGCAAAAAAAAGCCGCCTTCAAAATAATTTGAAGGCGGCTTTTTCAAGTTCAGATCAAATTAATGACGAGGACCATTTCCTGCTGGGTGAGCATCACCTTTTCCATCAGCTGGTGAAGATGGACGAGCTGCTTGTGCTGCAGCTGGGTGATTAGCTTGTTGTGCTGCTGCAGCTGGACGAGCTTTTACACCTTGTGCGCCACGATTTTCTTGACGGTTTTCTTGACGATTTTCCTGACGATTTTCTTGGCGTCTTTCTTCATGTCTTTCTTGACGATTTTCCATGCGTTGTTCTCCACCACGAGGTCCGTCTTGTTGCATTCCACCTTGGCCACCTTGTTGTTGACCAACTTGATTATTGCCTTCTTGACGATTTTCTCTTCTTTCTTCGCGTCTTTCCATCTTGTTATCTTTTCTTTCTTGAGGGTTTTCTTGGCGCTGTTCAGCACGAGCACCAGTTGCAGCTTTTGCAGCTGGAGCAGCATTATTTGTAGGCGCAGAAGATGGAGCTGTCGGCGCTCCTTGAGCGAAAGATGGAGCTGCAGATAAAGAAACTAAAACTGTAAGTTTTATTAAGTTTTTCATAATAATTTTGATTTATTTTTTAGAAATTTCTCTGAAAAAAAAGAGAGTTAGCTTTTTTGATTAAAGCCTTACAAAGAAATTATTTCTAAAGATTTTCTAATCAAATCATTATTAAAAACTATTTAAAGCTTTGTTCAAAAAAGAGGCATTTTTTATTTAAGGAAATCTATGAGCTGGAAGAGGTGAGAAGTTTCGAGTTTAGCTAAAGAGATTTCTCGCTGCTCTCGAAATGACAGGGATTTTTAAATTACGGGCGTAAATAATATTTCTCTTTGCTATTTGGTTCACTTTTTCTGATGAATAATCTTTTTTCAGCATCAATTCCAAGTATAGTTTGGAAGACATCGCTTAAAATTGGTCTTGAAGAATAATAGCTATGTCCCAATCCTAAAGTTGGATCATCAACTAAACTCACATTAATGCTGTCAATATCATCTGAAAATGCGCAAGCGCCAAGTCTTTTGCCTTTATTGAAGCTTTCAGAAACGGTCATCGCCTTGTCATTGTAAGAGCAATAAAGAGTTGCATGTTTGCTAGTTGATTTAACCATTTTAGCAATTTTTAAAAATTCTGCCGCGTCAAAATCTGGAGCGTTTAAAATTAATTCATTGATGAAAGGATTTTTTGCATCCATTTGACCAAGTTGTTGCAAAGCTGGCAACGCAACTTGATGGCCCATTGAATGAACCATTAAATTAATGTGAATATTGTTTTTCTTTAAGTTCAGTAAGAAGTTTTTAAATGGTGTTATGGAAGCTTTGGCCGAAATTAAATTATTTGGATAAGTTTTATTCAGAAGAGCATCATCAAAAAAACCATCTCCCGAGCCTGCAGGCCAAGTGAATAAAATTACAGGGCCTTGATATTTCAAGTCATAAGCAATTTGTGCGGCGCGCAAAACTGCTTCTTGATAACGAACATTAAATCCGTGAACGAAAACCAATGGAGTACGATCAGAATTTTTAATTACGCCAATTAAGTCTGATTCTTTTGTGGTAGTGGTTTTTACTATTTTAAAAATATCATTGGAAGACTTGCGATCATCTTTGCTGGTTTCAATTTCGCCAGTTTTGTGATTTTTCGGCACATTAATTAAACAAGTTCCAAATTTTAAAGTTGGATCAAGATTAATTCCGAAATGGCGGTCTGTGCATCCAAATTCAGCATTGCCATTTTCAAATTTTCTATCGGTTACTACATAGACTTTAACATTTCCGATGCTGCTGAAACTTTCTTGGTAAAATTCATTCCAAGTAGTTTTTAAACCTGCTTGTATTTTTTCGTCTTTATTAAGTCCGCTGCAAGAAGATAAGGTAACGCAAATAAGTGATAAGATGAATAATTTTTTCATAATTTTAGATTAATTTTTTACTTACGAGATTTTCTCATCAAAACAAAATCGGCCAAAACACAAGCAAGCATTGCTTCTCCAACTGGAACAGCGCGAATTCCAACACATGGATCATGACGACCTTTAGTGATAATTTCAGTGTTATTACCTTGAATATCAACAGTGTGGCGTGGAATTAAAATTGAGCTAGTTGGTTTTACTGCAAATCTTACTACCAAATCTTGGCCAGAAGAAATTCCTCCCAATAAGCCTCCTGAATGGTTTGAAGAGAATGTTACTTTGCCATTTTCCATAAAAATTTCGTCAGCAAGCTCTGAACCTTTTTTAGAAGCCGCTTCCATTCCCATGCCAATTTCTACGCCTTTCACGGCGTTAATTCCCATCATTGCTGCGGCAATTCGGGCATCTAATTTATCATAAATCGGCTCACCCAAACCTGTTGGCATATTGCTTGCAACCACTTCAATCATTGCGCCGGCAGAGTCACCATTTTTTCTGATTTCAAGCAAATAATCTTCAAAATTTTTCGCGGCAATTTTATCAGGGCAGAAAAAATCATTCTTATCAATTTCAGAAAAATCGATGCGAGAGCGATCAATTTTTTTCTCACCAATTTGTGTTAAATAACCCGCAATTTTGATATTTTCTTTATCCAGAATTTTTCTAGCCACAGCACCTGCTGCAACGCGCATTGCAGTTTCCCGAGCTGAAGATCTGCCACCACCACGATAATCTCGAATGCCATATTTTTCTATGTAAGTGTAATCGGCGTGAGATGGACGAAATTTATCTTTTATGTCGCCATAATCGCCGCTTTTTTGATCTTCATTATAAATTACCAAACTTATCGGAGTGCCTGTGGTTTTGCCTTCAAAGACACCTGATAAAATTTTTACCTGATCTTTTTCTTGGCGCTGAGTGGTAAATTTTGATTGTCCTGGTTTGCGTTTTTCTAAATATTTTTGAATGTCGCCTTCGGACAAATCAAGCAGAGAAGGGCAGCCATCAACCACACAACCAATTGCTTCACCATGGCTTTCGCCCCAAGTTGTAAATGAAAAAGCTTTGCCGAATTTATTACTCATTATTTATTTTCCGTTCTATTAAGAATTAAAATTGGATTATCTGAAAAGACTAAATGATTGCCTTTCTCATCAATTTTTAAAGTGCCAGCTGTGATATTTCCAATTTCGCCAGTAGCAAAAACATCATACATCATCACTTCTTCCTCATTTTCATGATAGGCTTTTTTGGCTTTTATAGAATAGATTTGATCATCATTATATTGAAATTTTATATGAGGATTAGTCATAATTTTTTCAGTTTTAAAATTCGCAGCATCTTCTTTATAGCGCGCAATCAGCTTAATGTTTTTGTTAGTTTTATTAATGGCATAAAAGACATAAATAAAAAGCCCGCCACAAATTAACAAATAACATAAAATCGTTAAGTAATTTTTTATTTTAGAATGTGATTGAATCAGCTTTAAAACTTGCTGAGTTTTGTCATCCATTATCTTAATTGTTCGATGGTTACTGAAAAAGAATCGACGCCTTCAACCACGCCAACCTTATCAATTTCTAATTTACATTTAGAAATTCTTTTATCTTCCATAATCAGGTTAATCATGCTTTGCGCCATTGATTCGATTAATTTAAAACGATTATTTGTGATCAGAGTTTTTATTTTTGAAATCAAAATATCATAATCAATAGTGTCTTCAATATTGTCGCTTTCTAGGCTGTTTAATTTATCGCTAGTAATTTCGGCGTTAATAATAATGTCGCGATCAATAGTTTTTTCCCATTCGTAAACGCCGAGAATAGTTTGCAGTCTAAGGTTTTTTATTTTGATGATCATTGATTGATTTTTTTCAGGATTACTTAAATGATGCGTGAAAACTTGAATTATGATAAAGCGCGACCATCTAAGTTTTCTTAAAGTTATTTTATTGTAACCATTAAGATCAAGCTATTTTACTGACTTCTATACTTATTTTTTAATAGATAATGACCGGCTTTATTGACGATATTATTCAATCTCATCATCCCATGACTTCACCTGTTGAAAAATCTTTAGCGGATAAAATTACGCGTGGTGATCATGATAACTTTCATGACTTGGAAAAAATTTCTAATAATCACATTGTTGCTGCTTTAGGATCTGCGGTTAAATCTAAACCAGAGCCTCACAAAATCGCTTCTTTCATGGAAGTGCTAGATGCTAAGGGCAGGATGAATTCTGTGGTAGAAAGTTTTTTTGATCATGACAAATACAAAGAACAAAAGTCTTCAGATCAGTCTTTGCAAAAAGAGGGAAGTTTAAATTCTGCAATAACTTTTGTAGAAGAAGGTACGAAGTCAGCAATAAAGCATGGCTATAAAGCCATTACCACAATTGATAGAAGTGTGAGCGGAAAAGCAATTGATGTTGCGGCCGATTTAATTGCAACTGGATTTGATCCAACTGGTTTAAGAGGGGTACAACTTGCAGCAGATACTGCAGTTCTTTTACTTCGTGCAGCCGAATCGCAAATTGATCAAAACAAACGCCCAATTTTATTTGGCTTTATTGATTCTGTTGCTGCAGCAGGAGAATTGACGGGAACTGCAGCCGCAATTGCTAGTAATATCACTGGGATTGGAATTTTATCAGAGATAGTTCAGCAAACCGCACAATGGGCAATTAAAGAAGGAATGCAGGCTGCAATGGAAAAAACAAAAATTAATTTAGACAAAGCTGTAAACGAACTTCCACCTGAAAAATCTCAAGCTGTTAAAGAGACTACGCCTAAGCAGGCTAAAGATGCTTTAGCAAAAGTTGAGATAGAATCTAAACAAGATTTACATCTTGAAAATATTCATCTAGATCAAAGCCATCATAAAATTCAGGGAAGATAAATGTCGGATCAAAAAATTGTGTCTTTGAAAAAATATAAAAGATCTCAGAAGTTTAAAAAATTGAGTCCCAGTTTTTTGTCCAAAAACCTTTGGCCAAAAAATCTGACTTTTAAAAAATTAGGAGAAAGTAAAAGAATGTTTTTTCTTGTTATCGTTGCTGGAGTTTCTCTAGGATTGTTTTTATGGAATGTTTTTATTGAAAATCCAGCAAATTTGGATGTGCAAATTCCGCAGTCAAAAAATATTTCTTTCAATGATCAAGCACCAATTCCAATGGGAACGGCGCAGATCGCCAATGAATTTGAAAATTACGACGGCAAGCCAATTTTACTTTATATTTACACAACTTGGTGTCCAAGCTGTTTAAAACAAACTCCTGTGATTAACGAAATTGCTCGCGAATTTCAAAATACAGAAATGCATGTAATTGCTTTGGCAATTGATCGAGATTTGACAGAAGAGGCTTTGCAAACTCACTTAAATCGCTTCGGCAACATATATTTTCAGCCTTATTTTTTAAGCTTTAAAGAAGGATTTTTAGAATTTTTAAAGAAGAAAGACATTAGCTATTCTGGAAGAATTCCGATGACAGTTTTAATTTCGGGGCATGGCGAAATTATCACGAAATTTGTCGGAGCAAAAAGCAAAAATTACTTACGTAATAAGATTATAAAAGAACTCTACTAATGAATTTAGAAATTAAAATTTTTAACACTTTAAGCCGTAAAGAAGAAGTTTTGCAGGCTTTAGATCCTAAACATTTAAAAATGTATGTTTGCGGTCCAACCGTTTATGATCGACCACATTTAGGAAATGCGCGCAGCGTTGTGGTTTATGATTTGTGGTTTCGTTTTTTCAAAGAAGTTTTTAACCAAGTTACTTATGTGCGCAACATTACAGATGTTGATGACAAAATTAACGCCGCGGCTAAAGAACAAAAAATTTCTATTCAAGAACTCACTCAAAAAATTATTGGTTTTTTCTATAGCGACATTGACGCGCTGAAAGTTTTGCGTCCAACTTTTGAACCTCGCGCTACCAATCATATTGCTGAAATGATTGAGATGATTGAGCAATTAATCAAAAATGGTTTTGCTTATGTTAGCGCAGGACATGTGCTTTTCGATGTTGCCGCTTATAAAAATTACGGAGAACTTTCTAATCGTACTTTAGATGAAATGATTGCTGGTTCACGAGTTGAAATTGCTGCTTATAAAAGAAATCCTCTCGATTTCGTTTTATGGAAACCGGCGGATAAAGATGATGATGCTTCAAGCATCTTCCAAAGCCCATGGGGTGACGCAAATCATGGCGGCAGACCCGGATGGCATATTGAATGTTCAGCAATGAGCTTAAAATATTTAGGTGCAAATTTTGATATTCATGGAGGAGGGGCAGATTTGCAATTTCCTCATCACGAAAATGAAATGGCTCAAACTCGCTGTGCTGTAAAAGATTCTAAATTTGCTTCTTATTGGATCCATAACGGATTTTTAACCGTTGATGGCGAAAAAATGAGTAAATCTTTAAAGAATTTTATCACGGTTAAAGACTTGCTAGAAAAGGGTGTAGATGGAATTGTGATTCGCTATCTACTGCTTTCAACTCACTATCGCAAACCTTTCGATTACAATCAAAAAGCTTTGGAAGATGCTAAAAAATCAGTAGAAAAATTTTACGCTTTATTTGACGAAAATGATCTAAAATCATATCAAGCTGGCTCCCATAAAAAAGGTTTGTTTTTAGAAGTTCTCACAGAATTATCTGATGATTTAAACACTTCAAAAACCTTTGCTTTGCTGCATGAAAAAGCCAAAGAAATTAAACATGAAAATAATCAAGATCTAAAAAATCAATTTTTTCAAGTGCTTGATTTTCTTGGTCTGATGGATGTTGGTTTTTTTAAGCAAAAAAATAATTTGAGTGATGTTGATGAGTCTTTTATCAATTCGCAAATTGAACAACGCAAGATCGCCAAGCAAGAAAAAAACTGGGCTTTAGCCGATCAAATCCGCAAAGATTTGTTAGAAAAAGGGATTGTTTTGGAAGATAATAAAGACGGAACTTTCTGGAAAAAATCTTAAGGTTCTAGCGCAATATATATCCGAATTTAACATCCATAACATTTGATCCTTCAAAAATTTCTTCCATGTAAGATTCCATATAAGGGTCAAATTTTAATATGCTTTGCACTACAACCTCTTCGTTTGCTTTCAGTTTAATATCTTTAAAGCATAAACATTCATAAGATCTTACAAATTCTAGTAGATCAAATCTTGTAGCATTATTAGACTCAGCATAAAATTTGGGTCTGAATTTTATAAATTTTTCGGAAATATTTTTGATTCTATATTTTACAATAATTGTTCTTCCAGAAATCGTATTGAACTCTAGAGGATCAAAAGCTTCGAATTCAATATCCCTGAGATAGTTTCTTACTTCAACTTCTGCCTGAATATTTATTTTTCCTTCTCTACTAGGTAATAATTCTGATATATAAATTTGGGGGCATCTTTTACTAAAATTGCAGAACCAATTATAAGGCTTTGTTAGTAAAAATAAAAAAATAATTGATAGCAAAAAATAAGCAAAAGGTCTTAATTTGGGGTTCATATTTTTCCTAGATTTAATGATTTTTTTAAGAATTATTAAATTATGTTTTCTTAAATTCCTTTTTTCAAACAAAATGATTTCTGATTTTAAAGTTCCATTTCAAAAATTTAATGAATTGCTAAGTAAAGCTAAGTCAAATTCAGCAATTACCGAGCCAACAGCAATGTGTCTTTCTACAGTTGATGAAGATAATCGTCCTTCATCAAGAATGATTTTGTTGAAAACATTCGATGAAAATGGTTTTTGTTTTTTTACCAATTTAACCAGCAGAAAAGGCAAAGAACTTTCTCAAAATAAAAATGTTGCTCTGTGTTTCTATTGGGGAATTTTGGGCCTTCAGGTGAGAATTGAGGGAGAAGTAGAAAAAGTTACGGTAAAAGAAGCTGATGATTATTTTACTTCACGCCGACGCGGCAGCCAAATTGGCGCATGGGCTTCCAAGCAATCTTGTGAAATGAAAGATTGGCAAGAATTTCAAGATAGAATTTCAAAAATTACTGAAGATTTTTCTGAGCAAGAAGTTCCGCGACCTCCATTTTGGTCGGGTTTTAGAGTCGTTCCAAATAAAATAGAATTTTGGTCAGAAGGTGAATTTAGAATTCATCAAAGAGAACAATATGTGAGACTAGAAAATAATCGAGGATGGCAAGTTAAGAAACTTTATCCATAACTAAAAAATTAAAAAAATGTTAGAGCAAGATTTTTATAAATTATCAGAAGCCCTTTTAACTAAGCTTGCGGACGATGTTGAGAAGATGGATAAAAATTCAATCTTCGATGTGGAATATTCGGATGGAATTTTAAATATAACGCTGGACGCAACTGGACAAACTTATGTGATTAATAAACATTCAGCGAGTCAAAAAATTTGGTATTCATCACCAATTAGCGGCGCTGATTATTTTTCATTTGATGTCCAATCTTCAAATTGGTTAGACGCAAAAAGTGAAAACCTCCCATCAAAATTATTCGCAGAATTATCTAGCTATCAAGGCTTCTAAGCTATTTTCCTTTAAACCGATTTTTCTTTATTGGCACAATAATCAATTATTTCTCTTGCCTTAATTAAAGATGCTTGCTTTTTGAAGCTACTTAAGAAGAAATGCTTTTAAGGAACGGTGAAATAAAGAAGTCAATTCAATATTTCATTAATATATTTTATCTGTTAAAGAAAAATATATACCTATTGCATCTTACTATCACAAGTAATCGCGCAATTGTGGTTAGAAATTATTTAATCAAATTAAACAAATTTCTTTCTGCAAAAATTTTAAATTTCAATCAGGAGTTATTAGTTACATGTCAAATATAGTTACAGGAACTGTTAAATGGTTCAACGACGAGAAAGGTTTTGGATTCATTTCACAAGAAGGTGGAAAAGATGTGTTCGTGCATCACAATTCTATCAATGGAACTGGTCGTAAAACATTACACGAAGGCCAAAAAGTTACTATGGAAGTTGTTCAAGGTAAAAAAGGACCACAAGCTGAAAATGTTACAGCTGTATAGTTTTTGATTTATGCTCAAGTCCTTTAGGGCTTGAGTATATTTTTGTTACTTTCTTTTCTATTAGATTTCCAATTTTTGGTTAAAGCATTTTTTAGTTTCTGATTATCTAGACTTTCTTAAATCAGACATATTCTCGTTTCATACGCAGAATTTATTTTAGTCCTTCTCTTTTTTCTCTTAGATTTTCTCTAATTTTTCTCATCTCGTAGATTTTTCTTATATCTCGCTAGTTTATTTTCTTATTTGCAGCTGATTTTTCTTTGTTCTTCAAAAATGATTGTGATTTGCTTCGTTTTGCTTCTCGCAATGATGAAAATCTTCTATGTCATTTCTAGAAGCATAGTGAGCCTGTCGCAAATCTAACTTCCAAAAAAATTTAAACTAAAAAAATCTAACTCAGAACTTTTAGCAATTTCCTACTCAATTTTTTTGGAATTTTTTTGGAATTTTTTTGATTTTTTCTGCGTTTTGGTTCGCAGTTTTGATAATTTTT
>CAMCME010000059.1 GCA_945875925.1 Rickettsia typhi
TGTTAAAAACTACTTATTTAGAAAGATAGAAAGCGCCAAGAGCGCTAGATAACACTAGCTTCAAATGCTTTTAATAACAAGAAAAATAATCGAAAAACTTAACGAAATTTAGATGGATTGGGTTGGGTTGGTGGATTTGCGACAGTCCCATGTTGCTAATTCAGCAGCAGCAGATTTTCCGTCCAAGCCTCTAAAGCAGTGATAAAAAAACTCTAACTCCTGACAAACTTTAACTATCATTCGTGGTGATTCGCGACTTAAGGTGTTTATAACCCACGTCAGACTCTTATCTTCGTCGCCAATAAATTCATTGATTTCCCCTACTGGAGTTGATTCTGGCTCCGTGCTTTCTGTTAAATGAAACTTGACCAAAATTTTATTCAGCAAATCTCTCGTAAATTGCTCTTTAACTTCTTGTGGGATTGGCGGCAGAAATAAATTTTGGTCGCGGCTTTTGGGGTTGTTGAAGAAGAAGTCTTCGATTAGTTGGGCTTTTTCGTTGCCAAATCCTTTTAAATCTTCGAGGCGTTTTTGCAAATTAGAGCCAGAAACGCAAAGTAGAAAAACTAGTTTTACGGGCAGGCCGAAGCGGCCTTCGTGTTTGAAGCGTTCGATAACTTCGATTACGCGGTAAATTTCGTCAAGTTGGGCGCGTTCGATTTCGTCGATGTTGATTATCCAAACATTTTCTTTGATTTCTGGAATGTGGTTGAACATTGCAGCTGTTGAATTGGGAACAAAAATTTTCTTTCCTTCTTCTTTTTTTAACGCGTTTAAATCCCAGCATTTGGCAACCGTTTTGCTTAAGCCAAAATTTAACTTCACCAAAATTTGCGATATTGCTGAAACCAAAGCCGAGTGATTTGTTGATTCGCGCAGAATGGCCTCTAAAGACGCAACATGAGGCGCGATGTTGATGGTTGGGTATCTTTCGTTTAAAGTTTCAAACCAACGCTCGGCGAATAGTTTGGAGAAGTCATTGGTGGCGTTGGTTTCGGTGAGTGAGATGTAGCTGTAGAGAGATGTTTTTGCGCCAACTGCTTCAATAATCATTCTGGCGTAAGAAGATTTTCCTTCGCCATAGCCGCCATTTAAGGCGACAACGCTGACATATTTTTTTGAATCTTTAATTGCGGTGGCTGCTTCGTGAGTGGATTTTCTAAAATTTAAACTGTCATCATTTGAAGTTTCTGGAGCGAATCTTCTTTTGAGAGTTGTTACAAAAAGTGGCTTGGTGCGGCATTTTAAAATAACTCCGACGACCGAAATTATTAAAAATATCGCTGCAAAAATGCAGCTCGAATTTACTTTAGGAAATTCAAAAAATTCTTTTGTGGTTGAGGCATCTATTGCAAAAATCAAAGAAAGGCAAGCCAAGATGCAAATTGCAAAATCTAAGTAAGTTTCGTTGTTGTGAAGTTTTGATTTTGCGAACTCTAGTTCAATTTTATTATATCCCAAACAACCCAGCGTTAACAATATTGTTGCAACCCCAGTGAAAAGAACTGGTGAGGAAATTATTGGATTGAAATCAATTAAAGCAGGGGCAGAGATTTTAAGAATTACGGTAAGTAAGAATGCTGGAAATGTGATTTTTAAAAAGGCTGATTTTAGATCATTTGTAAGTGATGATTTTTTATCCATAAATCACATACCCATGATTCCTTACAGTTTGTAAGTAATGTGGCTGTTTTGGATTTTGTTCGATTTTTTTTCTAAGGCGGGTGATTTGAACATCGATGCTGCGTTCGTCTATGTCGCCGCATAGGGAAGAAAGTTTTTCGCGAGAAACTGGGGTGCCTTTTTCTTTGCAGAGAATGTTGAGAATTTTGGCTTCAGAATCGGTGATATGGATAAATTCTTCGCCTTTTTTCAAGCGAGAATCAGATAAGTTAAAAGAGAAATCTCCGAAGTGGCAGATGATTTGTGTTTCTGGTGATTCAGCACTTGGGCTGCTTACTCTTTTTAAAATATTGTGGATGCGAAGTAGCAGTTCTTTTGGCTCGAATGGTTTTTGTAAATAGTCGTCGGCGCCAGATTCTAGACCTTTGATGCGATCTTCAAATTCGCCGCGTGCGGTGAGCATGATGATTGGAACGGCGGATGATTGGCGTAGAAAGCTTGTGAATTCAATGCCAGTTTCGTTTGGTAGCATTACATCAACTATTAATAGATCGAAATTTGATTCTTTGATAAGTTCTTTGGCTTCAGCGGTGTCTTTGGCGAGAGAGGTTTTGAAACCTTTTTCGTCAAGGAAGCGGCCTAAAAGAGTGCGAAGGCGGGTGTCGTCATCGATGACTAAGATGTGGTAAAGTTTTTTGGTCATATGTTTTTTAAATAGAAAACTAATTTTACATTTTTAAATCACCAGTCGCCTTTGATAACACTGGGCCTGAGGAGTTAACTAAAGGAAGATCATCCTTTCTAATGAGATTCTGAAACAAGTTCAGGATGACAACTAAAAGAGGATGAAGACATAAAAGAAAGATCATCCTTTCTTTGTCATCCTGAACTTGTTTCAAGATCTTAAATACGCGTCAGAAACCTTCCGTTGGTTTCGACTCCGCTTAGGCCGACGGTATCGGTCAGGCGTTATTAACTTTCTTTTACAACTTCATCTAATTTTTTTAATCTAGTTAAAAGTTTTTCCAAATTATCTAAACGAACCATACAAGGGCCGTCTGATGGTGCGTTGTCTGGGTCTTGGTGAACTTCCATGAATAAAGCTGCAACACCAACGGCTACAGCAGCTGAAGCTAAAGTTTCTACGAATTCTCTTTGGCCACCACTGGTAGAACCTTGGCCACCAGGTTGTTGAACTGAGTGAGTTGCATCAAATACAACTGGGCAACCAGTTTTAGCCATAATTGGCAAACTGCGCATATCAGAAACTAGAGTATTGTAACCAAAGCTAGCTCCGCGTTCAGTTAACATAACGCTTTGGTTTCCAAAATGATCCATTTTTTTAACGATATTTGCAGCGTCCCAAGGTGCTAAAAATTGACCTTTTTTGATATTGATCACTTTGCCAGTTTTGGCTGCAGCTTCAAGCAAATCGGTTTGGCGGCATAAGAAAGCTGGAATTTGCAGAATATCAACTTCAGGGCAGTTGGCCAAAATTCGGCAATGTTCTTCATTGTGAATGTCGGTGATAATTGGGCAGCCAAATTGTTTTTTTACTTCAGCAAAAATTGGTAAAGTTTTTTCTAAACCAGCGCCGCGCTGACCGCCAACACTTGATCTGTTAGCTTTGTCGAAAGAAGATTTATAGATGAAATTGATGCCTAGCTTATCGCAAATTCTTTTGATGTTGCTTGCCATCATCAAACTATGATCCAGAGATTCAGTTTGGCATGGACCTGCAAGCAAAGTGAAAGGAAGATTATTGGAAATTTTTATATCTTGGATTTGAATAGTTCTCATTGCGTTTGCTTGAAAGGATATTAATAAAATGAAAATATGTTATTGTAAGTAATTGTTGATTTGTAAAAATTCAATCAATCTTCTCAAATTAATTTAATCTACTGCTAAATCTCTCACATGTTTTCAAAGCCATTCAATCTGATTTTAGTTTATGTCGTCACGGTCTTTAATATGATCGTTTTGGTGTCACCAATTATGGCTGCTCTTTTGCCTTTCGTAGATTTTAAACGCCATGTTATTTCTATCGATTACAACATTTATCAGAAGATTGAAATTATAATTTTTATCTTACTTTTTTTAGTAAGTTTTTTCATGTTATTTTACATGTTCTTAGATTTTTTATTCGGCTTCTCGGTGCGCTCTTCTTTGAAAAATTGCGTGCGTCATGAAAAGATCAAAGATTATGATTTTTTAAGCGGAATTTTTGAGCAAACTAAAAAGAAATTTGGTGAAAAAAATGTTCGTTTATATGTCAAAAATTCTGATGAAATTAACGCTTACGCTGTTAGTAGTTTTAGTAGAAGAGCAGTGGTTTTGACTCGCGGAATCATCAATCATTATCTAGTTGAATGCCCAGACTCAAAACAATTTCTAAACGCACTGCGCAGCATTATGGGCCATGAAATGTCGCATTTGATTAATAAGGATTTTTTACCAACTTTTTTGATCATGGTTAATCAAAAAGTTACTAATTTTGTCTCTAGAATTTTGGCAATAATTTTTACCATCTCGGCCCGAATTTTTAGTTTTACGCCTTATGGAGGAAGAATAATTTCTGGAATTATCACCGATATTTATTCATTTATAGATTTTTTAATCACATCTTTTAATCGCTATGTGGTTTATAATTTATATCAATTTTTGCGCAAATTTGTTAGTCGAAATATTGAATATCGTTGCGATATGCAATCGGCTCAAGCCTTCGGTGGGCAAAACATGGCACTGGCTTTATCAATGCTTGGGGAAGGTGGATATTTCACAATTTTTTCAACTCATCCTTCGACCGCAAGAAGAATAAAAAGAGTTCAAGAAATAAAAATTAAAGAGCGTACAATTAATCCGCGTTTTGTTGATTCTTTGGCAAATTATCTCTCTTTAATGTTTTTAGTTTTTACCTGTCTTTATTTTGCTAAAAAAGCTAAAGTCGATTTAATGTTGCGTGAATATTTGCGAGATCATTCAGTGCTTAAAGCAAAGATATCAATGTTGTGGCAGTTATTTATTAAATTTTATCATAGCTTCTTTTAATGAAAAAATTTCAGACACTTTCGCAATTACTTTTTTTTCAAAGTCAAAATTTCAAAAATGAAAAATCTTTGAACTTCAAAGAAAATGGCGAGTGGAGAAGTTTTTCTAATGAAGAGTTTTTTACTCAAGCCTTTCATTTTGCTTGTGGTTTAAAAGAAATTGGTTTGCAAAAAAATCAAACTTTAGCAATTCTTTCTTATCAAAATCCTATTTGGTTGATTGCTGATTTAGGCTCTATTTTAGCGGGCGCTGTTACTGTTCCTATCTTTCACAATATCTCAAAAGAAAACCTGCTTTATGAAATTTCTGATGCAAAAGTGGAATATATTTTTGCGGATAATTCTGAAAATCATGAAGAGTTGTTGAATGAAAATTCTGCCTTAAAAATAATTGCTTATGGCAAAAAAAGTGATGTGAAAAAAGAAAATTATTTCAGCTTTGAAGAATTGATTTTGCTTGGTGAGAAAGCTGCACAAGAAAAAAAATATAATGCACAAGATTTGATAAATTTAAATCAGCCGCAAGATTTGGCGACGATAATTTACACTTCAGGAAGCACTGGAAGACCAAAAGGAGTTGAGCTTACCCACAATAATTTAGTTTCACAAATTTCAGATACAGAAGAATTTTTTCCTCTAAGCATCCAAGATGTTGCTTTGTCATATTTGCCTTTGGCTCATATTTTTGAACGCATGGTGATGATGTTTTACATTTCACAAGGCATCTCAATTTATTTTGCTGATGATGTAAAAAATGTCGGAAACTTACTTAAAGAAGTGAAGCCGAATTTGATGACAAGTGTGCCGAGAGTTTTGGAAAAAGTTTTTTCTCGCATCAAAGACAAGGTTGATGATTCTGCGGGATTCAAAAAAATTATCGCGAAAGCGGCAATAAAACGCGCTTTAAATAAACATCCAGAAAGCTCCAGAAATTTTTTCGATAAAATTTTTGATCACCTAGTTTACAAAAAATTTCGAGATAATTTAGGCGGAAATTTGCGCATGATAATTTGCGGTGGTGCTTCTTTATCAAAAGAGTTGGAAGGTTTTTATAGAAATATCGGTATCAATTTATTTTGTGGTTATGGCTTAACAGAAGCTTCTCCAGTTTTGGCGGCTAACTGTCCGAAAAATAATAAATTTGGCACAATCGGCAAAGCTTTTCCATCGGTCGAACTTAAAATTGCTGATGATGGAGAGCTTGTGGCTAGAGGCCCAAACATAATGCGGGGTTATCACAATTGCCTAGAAAAAACTGCGGAAATGATTTCTGATGGCTGGCTTAAAACTGGAGATTTGGCGGCAATTGACGAAAAAGGTTTTGTAAAAATTATCGGCCGCAAAAAAGAAGTTTTCAAAAATGCTAACGGAAAATATATCTGTCCAGTTCCGATTGAACAAAAGTTGGTGCAAAATTTAGGATTTTTACTTGGCGCCATTATAATTGCTGAAGGTCGTAGATTTACTTCCGTGTTACTTTTTCCAGATTTTGAAATTTTGTCCAAAAGCAAAGCCAAATTTAAATTTTTGGGAAGTGATGATGAATTTTTAAAATCTGAAATTTTAAATAAGTTTGTTGAGACAGAGCTTGCTAACTTGAATAGGCAGCTTGATCATTGGGAGCAAATTCAAAAATTTGCTATAATTGCCGCAGAAATTTCAATTGAGACTGGCGAAATTACGCCTTCAATGAAGTTGAAAAGAAATGTTTTGGAAAAGAAATTTGGCGATGTGATTGATAGATTTTATGCTGAATAAAATTGCTGTTGTTGACTTGTACTGTGTTAAAAAAAATTCATTGATTTTTGCTATTTCTGAATTACTTGTTCGCGACCAAATTTTGTATTTAAATAAAAATTAATTTAAACTTATTATGAAAAATCTTGTATCTATTGCAGCGGCTTTATCTATAATGATTGCGACGCATGGCGAAACCTTTGCTAAAACAGCTAGATCACATAAAAAATTATCTAAACTAATTTTATTAGAAGCTCCGACTTTATCTTCAGTAGAAGCTTCTAAACCTCAGCCAAAAGAAGTAGAACAATTTGCAGTTACAAATGAAGTAAAGACACCATCTAAATCTGGTAAAACAGAAGGTAACTATGTGGGGTTTGATTTAATTGGCACAAAGATGAGCTTTAAACAATATTCAGTATATCCTTCATACTTGTCTCCTCAGGCTGATACTTATATACCTAATCTTGATAATGGAGTAATGAATTCTGGGGTAGGGCTAAATTATAAATATGCTATTAACCTTAATAAATTTTTTGTTGCCCCAGGGTTTATGTTGGAGCAACATTTTGGGTCAAATACTCAAACTACAGACTATGATAACAGGCTTAGAGTAAGTAATCGTTTTGCAGCAAAACTTGATTTTGGTTATGACATTACTCAAAAAATATCTCCATATGTTACAGTTGGTTATGGAGGAGTTTCTTATACATCAAAAAATTGGATTTATGACGAAGACAATGTATTACGCGCTGCCAGCAATAGAGGTACAGCATTTGCAACTATTTATGGTTTTGGTCTAAAGGTTAATGTTGTTAATGATCTATATCTTAACGCAGAATATAATATTCAACATTTTGACGCAAAAACAAAGATTGATCCATCTGGATATTCATATCTTGATAGAGTTACATTCAAAGCTAAGTTAGAAGCATTTAAAATTGGCCTATCTTATAATTTCTAACTGTAAAAAAATTATAAGCGAGACTTCTAAATCTCAGTTTTTTGTGATTTTTGAAGTCTTACTTATATCACTTTGTTGAGATTAAGAATCTTGTGGGTCTACCTTATTATCCATCATTTCTAAATGATTTTATTATCTAACTAAATAAATATGTCTCGCAAAAATAAAAATAAAAGATTTCGTGGTGTAGGAGATGATGAAATATTACGCGCATGGAACGAGGCTAGAGCGGCTGATGCGCTAGTGAAAAAAGCTGACATACAAGAAGATGATCAAAAAGAAGAAATTAAAGAAATCTCAAGCCCAATTGTATATTTACAAGAAGTTGTCGAGAATATGATGGGAGATGATAAAGAGACTGAAACCTCCGAAGAAATTAAAGCAAAACAAATTAAGGAAAAAGCTGAGGCTAAGAAAATTGGTAAAGAAGAAAAAGCGAAACTACTTGTTGAAAGATCGCAAAGAATTGGCGGGCAGAATGGCAAAAAAAATTATGCAGATGATGATGTGAATTGGGTAATCAGATATCAACTTTCTAGAAGTCAGATTTCTGAGAATGTTATGATTATTGATGTCGCAAATTCAGTAAATCAAGAACTGATTACTGCGTCCTTACTGGAATTCGCAGCTTCTGATCCAGCTCAATATAAACAGGCTGTATTTCCCCTTATTATTGGCAGAGGACATTTTGCTGGCTTGCATATTAAGAGAAATGAAGATGGTGCATTTTCAGTTTCTTACATAGATCCGATGGGAGATTTAAATCCTCAAGTTGCCGAAGATGCTATAGATGGATTTATAAAAAGTGCAGCAGGTGTAATAGGAAATGTTGCGGATAAGGTAGGAAATGTTGCGGATAAGGTTGGATTAGGATGGTTACTTGGTAAAAAATCCGACGATATATTGGAAGATCTGAAATCCTTACCATCTACACCCTCAATACGCGGAGCTAACTTAGTTCACTCCAGCATTTCTAATGATATTGTAAATTCCTTAAATACTGCTCTAGGTGTAAATCCTGGAAGTATACAGGTTTCAAGAAATAGACTTCAAAGCAGCATAAGCGTACCAAACCGCTTCACAAATATTCCTGAATCAAGGGAAACAACTAATAATCATTGTGGACCTATCCTAGCTGAGCTTTTGGTTGAATTGGCTAATGAAAATATTGTTGTTTCCAAAAACAGATTAAGAGATGCTAATGGCAATGATTTGAAGGATTTGAGTCGTGAGATTTCAGATAGAATGGGATCTCGATTAAGAGAAGAACATTTGACGAGCTTAAGAGAGGATAATCCAAATTTGGATCGCGCTTTAGCAAATCGTGATGCTTATGTTAATAGTAGCAATGATTTTCAAGGATATGCTACAGCCTTTTTAGCTGCTAGAGCTTTAGCTGGACAATATGGACCTGATTTAGGCAATCTTCTTGCAAGCTCAGATTCTAGCGGCTTTAACATGAATGAATATTCAGGTCCACAATCTAGTAGCGGTCAACAGCTGCAAATTGGCAACATTCACTCATATAGCTCCAGCTTATCTGCTAATCACTATGCCGGCTTATATAACAACTTTTCTCCGAGCATGGTTCCGTCATCATGGAATGATTTGTCATCGAGCTATGCCATATTGCCACCGCCACCGCCGAATTATACTTCAGATCAAGTACAAAGCAGTAATGATACGCAGAGAAATCTAGAGAAAAAGGATTTCTCCGATGTTTTTCTTACAACCAACCAAATACCAAGCGCGCTGCATCCAAATCTTGCTATTCATACGAATGCAAGTCCACGTCCTCCGCAAGTGACACCCACTACTAGTCCTCCAACAAATAACCCCAATAAGAATCCGACTCAGAACCCAACGGCTAACCCAACAGCTAATACGACAGAAAACCCAAGTTCGCAGCCATCAGGAAATCCAACAGGACAACCTTCGACTCAACCAAGTTTACAATTAGCTGAAAACCCAAGTTCGCAGCCATCAGGAAATCCAACAGGACAACCTTCGACTCAA
>CAMCME010000060.1 GCA_945875925.1 Rickettsia typhi
GATTGCCACCAAAAGTATTTTTAAGTCAGCAGCAAAATATTGCTAATTTTACTGATTCCATTGTAAGTAAAAATATTAACAAATTTAGCTCTGGCTAAAAAATAAAATTCTCTCCTGAAGTTGGGGGATTTTTGGGGGCTAGGACAGAAGCATTCTCATTTCAGCCTCCGCGTCCTCCAAGTTCAGCTGTTTTGGCTCTTTCTATTAAGGATGGAGTTGGAAGGGAAGCTGAAATGAAAAAGGGTGGTGGCAAAGTTGAACTAAATGCAGACGATACTGAAATAATCCATTAGATTATTTAACAGTATATTCTATCGGATCTTTAATATTAGCCTCTTTGAAGCCTTTTAAGCGTAATTGGCAGGAATCGCATTTACCGCAAGATTTTATGGTCTTCTTGGTCATTATTGGGTCGTAACAGCTATGTGTGATGGAGTAATCGACGCCGAGTTTTATTCCTTCTTTAATAATCTCTTCTTTTGAAAGTTCGATTAATGGCGCATGAATTTTAAAATCGCCTTTGTTCTTTGTGCCAGCCGCTGTTGCCAAGCGGGCTAGTTTTTCAAAAGTCTCAATAAATTCTGGTCGGCAATCGGGGTAAGAGCTGTAATCAACTGCGTTGACTCCGATGAAAATATCAAAAGCGCCAACCACTTCGGCGTAAGCTAGCGCGTAAGATAGAAAGATGGTGTTGCGGGCCGGAACATAAGTAACGGGAATTTTATTTTTGACAATTTTTTGATTTTTTGGAACATCAATTTCAGCAGTCAAAGCTGATCCACCAAAGGTGCGCAGGTCTATTATGGCAGTTTTATGTTCTTTAACTTTGAATTGTTCAGCTACTTGTTTGGCGAAGTGTAATTCAATTTCATGTCTTTGTCCGTAAGAGAAACTTAAAGCGTAAGTTTCAAATCCTAGATTTTGAGCGATGGCTAAAACAGTTGTAGAGTCGAGTCCGCCGCTTAAGAGTACGATTGCCTTTTTTTTCATTTTAAATTTGTTGTTTTTTGACCAGATAGATTTTACTTTGCGCGGCTCGGATTTACCTCTTTAAATCCTCCGTCTTAAACGCTTCGCGGTTAATCCACCTCCTTTTTCAAAGGAGGCTTTTTTGGGTGGTTAGCTCAGTTGGTTAGAGCGCTACGTTGACATCGTAGAGGTCGGAAGTTCGAGTCTTCTATCACCCACCAAAACTCGTTCAAAATCTCTACTATGCTGAGCCATAACTGGCACTGCTTCTGTGCTCCGCTGCTCATGTACTTAAGTACACTGCGCTGCGGTGCTCGAATCCGTACCAGCTCTGACTCAGCCTAGCGAGATTTTGAACGAGTTTTGACCAGCCAATCTAATCCTCATCAAGTCTCAAAGCAGCTAAGAAGGCGCTTTGTGGAATTTCTACATTACCAATTTCACGCATTTTCTTCTTACCTTTTTTCTGCTTATCTAAGAGTTTTCTTTTTCTAGAAATATCTCCGCCATAACATTTCGCAGTTACATCTTTTCTCATTGCTGACACGGTTTCACGCGCAATAATTTTGCCGCCAATTGCTGCTTGAATAGCAATTGCGAACATTTGTCTTGGGATAAGTTCTTTCAATTTGGCGCAAATGGCGCGGCCACGGCTTTCGGCTCTAGCTTTGTGAGTAATAAAAGAAAGTGCGTCAACTGGTTCGGCATTTACCAAAATTGTTAATTTTACAAGCTGACTTTTTTCATAACCATCCATTTGCCAATCAAAGCTGGCATAGCCGCGAGAGCATGATTTTAGGCGATCATAAAAGTCGTAAACAATTTCATTTAGCGGCAGGCGATAAACCAACATGGCGCGGTCTCCCACATAAGAAAGATCTTTCTGAATGCCGCGTTTATTGGTGCAAAGAGTTAAAACTGAGCCAAGATATTCGTCGGGAGTCATGATTGTAGCCTTAATCCACGGTTCTTCCATGAATTCGATTTTGGTTGGATCGGGCATTTCGGCAGGTGAGTGAATATGAAGAACTTGGCCGTCGCGCAAATTCACATTGTAAATTACTGAAGGCGCGGTGGTGATTAAATCTAGATCGAATTCGCGCTCTAATCTTTCTTGAATAATTTCTAAATGTAGAAGACCTAAGAAACCACAGCGGAAGCCAAATCCCAAAGCTGTAGAAGTTTCAGTTTCATATTCAAAACTGGCATCATTTAGGTGAAGTTTGCCAAGAGCGTCGCGGAATTTTTCAAAGTCGGAAGCATCAATTGGATAAATTCCGCAGAAAACTACTGGCTGGTTTTGTTTGAAACCAGGAAGTGCTACAGCTGTGTCATTGTTAGCTAGAACGATAGTATCACCAACTTTACAATCAGAAACTTGTTTAATTTGCGCGTTTAAAAATCCAACTTCGCCGGCTTTTAAATCTTCGCAGAAGAATTTTTTTGGCGTGAAGAAACCAACAGAATCAACTTGATAAGTGGCACCCGCCATCATCATTTTTATTTTTTGGCCTTTTTTAATTGAGCCATCAATTACACGAATTAACACGATAACGCCCAAGTAAGCGTCATACCAACTGTCGATTAACAATGCTTTAAAATCGCCATCAGGATTTCCCTTTGGGGCTGGAAGTCTTTTAATCACAGCTTCTAAAGTATCATGAATTCCCACACCAGTTTTAGCAGAAACTAAAATTGCATCAGAAGTGTCAATGCCAATTACTTCTTCGATTTGTTTTTTTACACTTTCTGGGTCTGATGCTGGAAGGTCGATTTTATTTAGAACCGGAACGATTTCGTGGTTATTGTCAATTGCTTGATAAACATTGGCCAAAGTTTGCGCTTCAACACCTTGAGTAGAATCGACAACTAAAATTGAGCCTTCGCAAGCAGCTAAACAGCGACTCACTTCATAGCCGAAATCGACATGTCCTGGTGTGTCCATCAAATTTAACATGTAAGTTTTGCCGTCATCAGCCTTGTATGAAAGGCGCACAGTTTGGGCTTTGATGGTGATGCCGCGCTCTTTTTCAATATCCATTGAATCAAGAATTTGCGAAGTCATGTCGCGCTCTTCAATGGCGCCACATTCTTGAATTAAGCGGTCAGAAAGAGTTGATTTTCCGTGATCGATATGGGCCACGATTGAAAAATTGCGGATATAAGGAATTAATTTTTCTTGGGGATTCATTGTCTTAAATAAAAGTGAGAAAGCAGTTTGAATTTGTGTTATTTCGAATTTAGAATCTACTATTCAAGATGTGTCACAAATTCTCAATCAATAATTTCCAATCTAAAATCTATTTTCATGTCAGATCATAAGCTTCAGCCCGTGCGTGGCACAAAGGATTTATTCGGTGATGAAATAAAGTTTTTTAATCACATTGTGGAAAAGGCCAGAAAGAAAAGTGAATTTTTTGGTTTTGAAGAATTGCAAACGCCAATTTTTGAATTTAGCGAAGTCTTTGAACGCAATTTGGGAGAGTCTTCGGACATTGTGACTAAGGAAGTTTATAAGATGCCAGACAGAGGTGATAATTTTTTGACATTGCGTCCCGAGTTCACAGCTGGTGTGGTTCGCGCTTTTATTTCCAATGGTGAAATGCAGCAAGTTTTGCCAAGAAAGTTTTTTTCTTATGGCCCATTATTTCGTTATGAACGCCCACAAAAAGGGCGTCAAAGACAATTTAATCAAATTAATTTTGAGATTTTTGGTGAAGAAAGTTTTTATTGCGATGTAGAAGCAATCTTGCTTGCGACTTCTGTTTTGAAGGATTTGGGGGTTTTGGATAAAACTGTTCTAGAGATAAATTCTTTAGGTGACACGCAAACTAAAGCAGATTATGAAGCGGCTTTGGCGAAATATTTTGAGAAATTTAAAGACCAACTTTCGGCAGATAGTAAAATTAGATTAGAAAAAAATCCGCTGCGCATTCTTGATTCGAAAGACGCGAATGATATTGAGTTGTTGAATGATGCGCCTTCAATCAGAGATTTTTATTCTGAAGAAGCGCGAGTTAGATTTGATTCGATTTTAAATTTACTTACCAAACTTGGCGTGAAACACCGCGTAAATCAAAGACTGGTGCGAGGTTTAGATTATTATACTTCGACAGTTTTTGAATTTATCACCAGCCATGAAGGCGCGCAAAACACCGCTTTGGCGGGTGGACGATATGATAATTTGGTAGAAAAAATGAGCGGCAAAAAAGTGCCAGCAATTGGCTTTGCAGCCGGCATTGAGAGATTGATGTTAATTACCAAATTAGAAGTGCAAAAAGTTAGACCAGTGATTGTGACTTACATTTCAGATGAGCAAAAAAACACTGCTTTTGAGATTGTGCAAAAGCTTAGAAATGGAGGCTTTGTGACTGATTTTATTTTTGACGCAAATTTCAAAAAACAGATGAAAAAAGCCTCACAAAATAATTCTAGGTTTGTGGTGATTATTGGCGAAGATGAAATGAAAAATGGCGAAGCGACAGTAAAAGATTTTGATAATTCGAAAGAGCAAAAAGTTAAGCAAGAGCTGCTGATTCATTATTTGGAAGGCAAATTGTAAGTAAGTTTTAAAGAAAAATTTTTTTAAGAAATCACCAACTTTTTTATTAATAACCAAAACCCCAAATTTTATGAATCACCAACAAAGCCTAGCTATTTTTGAACAATTTAAAATTCGCAAATCATTTGATGAGAAAAGCCAGAAATGGTTTTTTTCGGTGATTGATGTTGTGGCTGCGCTTACGGATCAAGATGATTACAAGAAGGCCAAGAGTTATTGGTCTACTTTGAAAGGGCGATTAGAAAAAGAAGGAAGTGAGTTGGTCACAAATTGTGACCAACTGAAAATGAAAGCAAGTGACGGAAAGTTCTATAATACAGATGTAGCGGATGTTGAGACAATTTTCCGCTTAATCCAGTCAATTCCAAGCCAGAAAGCTGAACCGATTAAAATGTGGTTAGCCAAAGTTGGTAGCGACCGCATTAATGAAATTGCCGATCCGGAGCAATCACTAAACCGCGCTCGTCAAAATTGGCAGAAACATGGACGCAGTGAGAAATGGATTCAGCAAAGAATGATGAGTCAGGAAACTAGAAATAAACTTACGGATTATTGGAAAGAAAGTGGCGTGAAGCAAGGTGATGAATTTGCTATTTTGACTAACATTATTCACCAAGAATGGAGTGAATTAAATGTGGCACAGCATAAAGAATTGAAAGGTTTGAAGTCTCAAAATTTGCGAGATCATATGAGTGAAGCTGAATTGATTTTTACAGCTTTGGCTGAACTTTCTACACGCCAAATTGCAGAAAATTTGGAAGCTAAGGGTTTGGAAGAAAATAAAATTCCGGCTAAAAAAGGCGGACAAATTGCCAAAAATGCTCGTAAAGAATTGGAAAGCAAAACTGGTAGAAAAGTAGTGAGTGGTGAGAGTTTTTTGGCGCTGAAATTTGAGAGTAAAAAAATAAAATAACGATCCATTATGAAGAATAATCAGCAAGAAAAAAGCTCTTTTCAATCTCCTAATGAAGTTGTTTTGGATATAAAAAATGATTCAATAGTGTTCGATGTAAGTGGTTTTAAAGAATTTGTTGAGCAGTCAAACAATGAGCAACTAAAGGCATTTGTAATTAAGGATGATCATGGATATGTAAAAATTGATCAAAAAATAGACTGTTCTGATTGGTTTTTAGCTGTTATCCCAGCATTAACCGTGGGTGTGTCTATCTTAATTTTAGATTGGCTTCGACTAAAAAAAGAAAAGACGGAAAAATTTATTAAAGATCTTGGAGTTGCATATGGAGTTGCTCTTCACAATATGTCGGTAGCTTTTGAACTTCTTAAAGTTGTTTCTAAAATAAAAGGCGACTCAACGCGCTATGTAATTCCAGAGTTTTTTAGAAAATGCAGTAAATATGATTGTTTTACGATTTCAGGAGTTGATGTTTTTATGAAAAACAAAAAGGCTTTTGAAGGGGGAGCGGGGGTTGTATAGAAATATATACTTTGTCTCTTTTATACGAGGCTTCAATTGAAAGTGCTATAATTCAAATAAAAGAAGCTTCTGATAAAAAAGATGTATGTAAGAAACATTCTGATTTGTGTGAGAATCTAGAAATGGTCGCTGAAAATCTTATGTCTTTTCATGGAAGAATAATAAACAACATTGTTGTGACCTCTAAGCTTAATAATGGTCCAGATTATATTTTTCTTAACGAAACTGATGTGTATAAAAAATTTCTAAAGATTGAAGAGGCTAGAAAAAAGGTCAAGGCTTCTTAAATAAAGACACCTCTGGATTGTCATAATGGCTTCAAAAGCCCTCTAATATAATAAATAAAAATGATCAAACAGCTTTTCAAATTCAAAAATTTCGAGAAAAATTTTCAGTTTTTCTGCCCGTTCTCATTGGGCGCTTTGCTGGTTTTTTTCGGGTTTGCTATGCAGGCGGTTTTGAATTCGCCGCTGGATTATCAGCAGGGTAATGCGGTGAAGATAATGTATGTGCATGTGCCAGCGGCTTGGATGGCGCTGATTATTTATACTTTGATGGCCGTGTTTAATCTTTCGGGCTTTATCTGGAAAAATCCGTTTTTTTATTTGATTGCAAAATCGATTGCCGGCATTGGTGCGGTTTTTACTTTGGTGTGTTTGATTACGGGAAGTATTTGGGGTAAGCCGATTTGGGGAACTTGGTGGGTGTGGGATGCGCGTTTGACTTCGGTGTTGATTTTGTTTTTTCTTTACATGGGTTACATTATTTTGCTCGACTCATTTGATGATCAAGAAAAGGGCGAAAAGATTGCAGCGATTATTTCGATTGTAGGTTTTATTAATGTGCCGATCATTAAATTTTCAGTGGAATATTGGAATTCTTTGCATCAGCCAGCCAGCATTATTAGAAGTGGCGGCGTAGCGGTTGATCCTGCGATGTTGAGACCTTTGCTTTTGATGTTTGGGGTTTATTTTTCGGCTTTTGTTTTGTTGTCTTTGTTAAGAGTTAAGACGGAGATCTTGTCAAAAAAATTACAAAAAAATTTTTAATATATGACTTATGTAGTTACCGATAATTGTGTGAAATGCAAATACACTGACTGTGTGTCGGTTTGTCCGGTGGATTGTTTTTACGAAGGTGAAAATATGCTGATGATTGATCCAGACGAATGTATTGATTGCGGCGTTTGTGTGCCTGAATGTCCGGCGGAAGCAATTTTCCCCGAGACTGAAGAATTGGTGGAATGGGTGGAGATTAATCGCAAATATGCCAAGCAATGGCCAAATATTACTAAGGTGAAAGAGCCAATGGCAGAAGCCAAAGAAATGGATGGGGCGAAGAATAAATTTAAAGATTTTTTTGATCCGCGAGGATTTAACGGCGAAATCAGGAAGTAACAAATGACTGAAAAATTTTCCAAAAGCATAAAAGCGTTACAAAATTTACCAAAACCAAAAGCAGTGATTTTTGATTGGGATAATACTTTGGTGGACACTTGGCCTTTAATTCACGCGGCGATTGATAAAACAATGACGCAGATGGGGCATCAGCCTTGGGGTTTTGAGAAAGTGCGCGACACTGTTCACAAATCGATGAGAGAATCTTTCCCAGAAATTTTTGGTGATGATTGGGAAAAGGCGGGTGAGATTTATAAAGATGCTTATCGCTCAATGCATTTGGAGAAAATTATGCTTTTGCCAAAAGCATTGGAATTAATAAATGCACTAGAAAGCAAAGGAATTACTCAATTTATTGTAAGCAATAAAATGGGTCCAACTTTGCGTAAAGAAGCGGCGAAAATTGGTGTGGAAAAAAAGTTTTTTGCTTTGATTGGTGCAGGAGATTCTAACAATGACAAACCACATAGAGATCATGTGGATCTAGCTTTGCTTGGAAGTGATTTAGACCCTGCAAAAGATGAAATTTGGTTTATTGGCGATACAATTGCAGATGTGGAATGTGCTTATAATTCAGGTTGCAGGCCGATTGTTTTTGGTGATTTTAAACACGGAATTTCGAAGACAATTCCAGAAAGCTGGATGGAAAATGGCAAGATGGGCCAAGGTGTTTTACCGCTTTATTTTGACCATCAAGAATTAGTTGAAGTGATTAAGAAGTTTTAAATGTTATTCGTAAATGCATTAAGTTAGGATCAAATTTCTGACCCAATTAGCACATGGATGGATTTCCAGTGAAATTTTTAATATCAAATAAATCCTAATACCCTTATGAAAAAACTACTAATCATCGCAACCCTTTTGGCGTCAGCGGCCTGCGTTCATGAAAATCAATATGTTACTTTGGCTCCAAGATTTGATGAAGTGAAATCTAATATTGGCAATGGCGCCAAGATTGATTTGATGGTGATTGATGACAGATATGACGATCAAATTATTGGTGTGAAAGAATTTGGCCCAGACGAAAAAATCAATATCATTAACGAAAATAATATTGCGATTTTGCTGACTAAAAAAATCAATCAGGCCTTAGAAGCTAAAGGATTTACTAAAGGCTCAGATAAAATTGTCGAAGTTCATATCGAGAAATTGCAATATAAAGCAAAACGCGAATTTTTTGTGGGTTCTTCTTCAGGCGAAGCTTCGCTTAAATTTGTGATTAAAACTGCTAGAAATAAATCTGTTCTTACTAAGACTTTTAATTTGATTACCAGCAACAAACATTTCATCGCCCCACTTGCATCAACTGATGCGGTTGAGATTAATGATTTGTTACAAGATGTTGTGCAAGATGCTTTGAATAGTGAAGATTTGATGAAGATGTTGGCGCAGTAGGTTTGCTTCTGGATTTGGATTTGCCAAAGATTTAATGAAAGTTGGGGCGAGGTTGCAAACCTTGTCCTGCTATAGGGTCTTGGATCGGTAATTAAAAAGATGAAGAAAGCGATATCTTAAAACCGACCGCTGCTCGAACCTCTGCTGGAATGGGTTTGTAACTCATTTCACATGTTCAGTTCAATTAAAAATGACATGAAAGTGAGGACGGGATTACAAATCCCTTCCCGCTCTGGGTTTCTTAAAAATTCAGGATCTAATTCGATAGAATTTTCAGTGGGAAAATTACGCATAATTTATCAATTTATGAGTTACTAACTTGAGTCTATCGTCCTATACCAAACTAAGAAGTCCACGCTGAAGAACCAACTCCCCAACCTAACAACTCTTAACTCGATAAATTTTTAGTAAAAAAATCTCCAGCAAATGGAATAAAATTTGGATCAAAAAATTCTTTAGCTTTCCGAGCTTCAGTAGTTTTCTGATGTGGTTTAAGAT
>CAMCME010000061.1 GCA_945875925.1 Rickettsia typhi
ATCTATTGATCGCAGTAGCAAAGTATTTTTGAGGGAAAATTAAAACTTAAAAAAACTTGCTGTATCAATATACCGCTGGTTTTTTTAAGTTTTAATTTTTACCAAAAAGATGAAGCTAATGCGATCAATAGATTTTTAGTTTGGTATAGCTATTAGGATTATTATCATCCCCAGGATTGTCATCACAAGTAATGGTTGTTGCTGAGATGTTTATGGATCATCAGTAGGGTTTACTGGCGGATTATTATTAGGATTTATATCTGGTTCAGTTGGTTCATTTTCTCTTTCCTCACTATTTTCAGTTAAATCTCCAGGTTCGTCGGATTTTGGACCATTTGAAGCTAATTCTGCAGCAAGATCTTTGTTTTTCTTAGCGAAATCACCGTAATCTTTTTTCACATTACTGCTTCTGCTTAACTCGCCATAAGCATCTACAGCTTTGCTAGCTTTTTCTAGTTTTGCCATTTGTTTACCACCAGCACTATCTTTCCAAGCTTTCAAAGCATCAGATGCTCTTTTTTGGCTGACACCTTCACTTTTTAAGAATTCTGACTTTTGTTTTTCCATCTCATCCATGCCTTGGCCAGATTTTTCTGATTCTTCAATGAAGTTTCTAGCGGTGTTACGAACTTCAGAAGCCGAATCAACTGCTTCTTCTAAACTATTAGCACCAGTTCTGTTGCCATCTTCATCTCTTTCTGCGCCTTGTAAAGCGTCGAGTTTTTCGTTAGCAAGTTTGGCATCTTGATCATGTTTCTGATAAGAGCCGGCCAGATCATTTTTCAATCCAGAAATTTGACTTTCATAGGCTTTTTTCTCAGAAATAGATTTTGTACCTTCTTTCTTTTCTTGTAATTTTTTCACTTCTTGACCTTTACTTATGGTCTTGAATTCTGAATTACCTTCAATTTCGGCTGCTCTTTTTTCATCTTTAGCTTGCTCGACCAGTATTTCTTTCATTTCATCCTCGCTTTTACCTTTAGTGCTTTTCGGATTTTTTTGGCGCTCTTTTATTTCACCCAATTCTTTATTCATCTTATCATAATTTGAGGTAGTACCGCCTTTTAATGCTATACCAGCTACATCACGAGCAGTTTCGTTGCTTTTTACACTTTCTTTGGCACTAGCAACTTCATTCTTGATATTTTCTCCAACCGCATCTGCAGCAACTTGTTTGCTTTCTTTGACTGATTTTTCTTTTTTCTTAGCTTTCGCAAAAGGATTTAATTTCATTTTCTTTCTGCCAAAAAGTTTTTCAGAGATGCCGCCAGAACCTTCTTTAATTACATTGTCGGTTTCTTCGGTTTGATCTAAGTCATCAAGCATTTCTCCATGAACATCCAAATCAGCCATCATTTCAGGGCTATTTCCGCCACCTTTAACATTGCCGCCTCCTTTAGATTCTCTGATTTGCTCTGCTCTTTCTTGAATCATTTGTTTTTCTTCATCAGAACGCGAAAACTCAGTGCCTGGAATAAGCTCACTAATTGCACCTTGGTCTATTAATTCTTGTCTTGCTTGAGATGAAGCGTCATCTCCCATTGCAGCATTTTTTGCGGCACCAAGGGCATTTCCAGGTGCATTTTTTATTGCTGAAAGCGCATCAGATGCAGATTTTTTCGGATCCATAGCGGCTCTTCCTAAAGCTCCAAGTCCACCTTTCATTGTTCCAAGAGCGCCTCTTTGAAGTTTCACTTGGCCAGTTTGCATTCCTTTTTTGAATTCAGCTCTTTGATCTTTTGTCATATTTTTTTGAGCTGCTTTAGCTTGATCCTTGTTGATTGTAGTATTGGATCCTCTGTCATTTAGAGATGATGCAAGCTTATCACCTTTCATTTTTTGACCCATGGTATGAGCTGCCAATCCTGCAAGATTGTTCCCTTGATAGGTTGAGCCTTTTTTGTTTTTCAATTCATCTAATTTCTTATCAGATATACCAAGATCTTTTGCTTTGGCGGCCATAGCACTATCTCTGGCGCCTTTTAGAGCCGCTTTTTTCTCACCTTCAGTTTTTAAAGAATTGTAAGCGGCGCTTGATTTCAACTTATTTTCAGCAGCATCAGCAGCTTTGCCCAATTGACCGATATTGGCTGAATCTTTAGCATGTTCCGCTTTTTTATCAGCACGAGCTTTGTCAGCCAAAGCTCCAGAATCAAATAGAGATTTGTCTAATCTTTGCGCTACAGCACCAATAGTGGCTTTTGAAATTTGACCTTTAATGTTGGAAGCATATTTTCCAAGGCTTGATGCCATTGCAGAAACCCCGCTACCAAGTGAACTTGCAGATAATCCACCACCAATAGATGCAGCTAAGTCAGTCATAAATCCGATAAAGGTATTCATCAATGAAGCAATAACCCAAATGAATAGAATTGAGAATAGCGAAGGAATACCATCAGGATTTCCGATATTACCAACTTCAGACTGAGAGTTGAGTCTTGGTGGTAAAGAAGCAATCGTCCAAAAAGACATCAGAGAAATGCGCGTGATAATATTGATTACCCAAACTTCATCCCAGCAGATTTTATAACCCAAAGACATTTTAATAACTTCATACATCATCATGTTGAAGAATGCTAAAGTTGTAAGAAGGAAGATCTGTTGCAGCGAGAAGCCGATTAGTTGCTTCAACCAATTTTCAAACATGTCTTTGGTTTGATTAAAGAGGGTGAAGACAAAGAAGATAGGTCCTAAAGTAAATAAGATAGAAATAAATACTTGAGCTGTGAGATATAATAAAACTGCGTTAGCAACTGAATATACATAGAGCATGAAGCTGAGATAGATTATCCACAGATAAGCCCAACCAAATATACTAGCGAAAAGCAAGGCTGAGATTTTCTTTTGAACTGCATCAGAGAAGAACATGCCGAAAACTTTATCAACGCTGCTAAAGAGAATTGACTTATCATAATAATCTTGGCCGTTAATAGCAGTGGCTAGTTCAGGAGAAGTATCGAAAGAAGAGGCCATCATGAAGGCTATATAGTCCGTACTATTCTTGAAGAAATGAACAACAATGTCATTAAACCAAGTCCAGCCATCTGGACTTACAAATAAGTAAATCAGGCCCACTTTTAATATACGGCTTACTAATTCTTGGTGAGTGAATTCACTAACACCCATCAAATGACCAACACCATAGAATGTAAGCATCACAACTAAGCACATAGATAGAATGCTTTGATATCTGTCGTCATCAATAACCGCTTTATACATTCTTTCAGATTGGCCCATTGTGCTGCCATCTTTTTTACCATCCATAACTTCGATAACAGGAGTGATAACACCGCTGATTATGCTAGAAATGCTGCTATTAGAAGGTTTGGTTGCTTTAACTAAAACATAATATTTACCGCTATTATTGGCATATTTATTGGCGCAGTAATATTGTTTTGTGCATTTTGTTTGGCCTGTAGATATGATTGTAGAAGGGGTTTCAGATGTTGTGCATATTGCATTAGTATTGCAAGATGTAGATGGAGTTCCGGTTAAACATAAGCTCGGATCATAAGCTGGATTAGTCATTAATACCCCATCCAAGCTAGATTCAACTGTGCTGGTTATGCTGGATCTAGGAGATGCAATATTACAATTTGAAATTTCGGGATCTATAATTTTAAAAGTAAGTCTTAATTTATTTTCATCTGTAGTTGTTGTATGGCAGTAGAAAGTGCTGGTTGGAGTTGAGTCAGTGCAATCTGGAGGAGTTACGGGAGATGTTGTTCTAACTAAAGTACCAGAGCTATTAAATTGATAGTTACTAGCCGCATTTGGGGTTGATGTGGTAACAGTGCTATCAAATGCTATGATATTAGGAGTTTTGCCTGTCGAAATAGTACCGCCTCTACAAGATCCAGTTTTTTCGCTACAAAGCTGAGCTGCTAGCATTTCGCCATTTTTAAATTCTAACATTCCAGTTAGATCTACTCTAAATCCGTTAATTCCAGAATAACTGCTAACACTACTATGCTCAAGTCCACTGTTATTACCGTAAGCATTATTATAAGTTAAAAAGTCAGCACCATCTAAGAAAAAGAATTTTAATCTGGAAGCCGAGCCAAATGTAACGGGAAGTTTTAGCTGATAAATTATGTTACTATTATTTGTACTATCCGTAGTGGCGGAGTCTGAAAATCCTTCAAAATTTCCATATGTACCATTAAAAGCTCCAAGTTTTGTAGCTCCTTTTGCGTAATTAGAATCTGCTAACTGAGTACTACTAAATCCTGTAGACGATGGAATGTTAGATACCTTTCCAGAATAATTTTCTAAATCATAACATTGATCCAAGTTTTTTGAGACTAAGGCTGGAGTCGTAGCATTGGCATACATTTTATTGTAACAAGCTAAACATTTAGACGCCGTAACACCAGAACCACAGGCGGTAAGGGCTGCTGAATCTTTTGCATCACCAGATGAACAAGTCTTAGCGTAGTTATTGCTAGAAGTACCAGCTGAGCAGGTGATTGTGGTTTGGCAAGTTGATGGGCAATAATAAGTAGTATCTGTGCTATCATTACAAGGTGTATAATCTGATTTGCATCCTAGTAAAGTTGCGGTGGTTGGATCATAATCTTGAGAACAAAGTGAGTTACTTACAGAATCTGAGCTGACACCGCGACATAATAAAGCTGGACGAGGAATGATCTTTATAGCCATGCCAATACCGCATTGTCTAGTCAAAGCTGGGACATTATCAGTTGAGAAAGTACCATTCCAGCTTGCCGGAGAAAGGCGTAATTTTTGTCCTTTTCTTACAAAAATAGGATTTGACCAATTAGAGCCGGTTGGCGGTCCTATGATATTATTAGTTGCGCCAGATCTAAGCGGGTTTGTAGTTTCACTATATTCATAGAAATCCGCTGAATAGCCAGATGTGAATCCTGCGGTTATTGCAACATCGGTTGTAACATCGGTGTGACTTCCTAGTGGATTGATAATACTACCGCTGATGGTGCAAGATGTTCCGGAAGCGCCATTAAGAATGGCAAAATAAACTAAACCAGATTGAGTAATTGCTATATCTTGATATTGTCTGAATTTTACCCCGATCACTCTACCGCAATTTACTGAGCCAGTAGAAGCGGTGGTTTTAGCATAAAGTTTTTGACCTGGTTCTAAAGCTATTTCTCTAGGAGATGAAGTGGTACTCCAAGCGGCATTAGTCACGCCAACCGCTGCATAGCTAGGAGCTCCACCACCGTCATATGTATATAATACAGAGTCACTACTGTTTTTAACCACTACAGATAGAGCAGTGTCACAAGCTGTGGAAGTAAGGAAAGATTTGAATGAGACTTTATAAGCTAGTGAAGATGATGGGTTGGTAGCTATTAGAGTATATGATGATGCAGAAATATCTCCCAACATTTTACCACCCTGATCAATATCTGTCGGGATAGTTCCTGTACAAGTTGCTGAAGAGTTACAAGAAGCTCCTGTAAATGGATCATTATTATCAGCTAAAATACCATCTCCCGTCCATCTTATCAAGCCACCATATTGTCCTAATACAGAAGATTGTGAGGCAGATGTAACTGGGAAAACATTATTAACACTTGCATCACTGACATTAGGATAAGTAGGAGAGGTTGAGGAATATGATTTATTGGAGCAAGTTGACTCTGTAGTTGTAGAGCCAGAATAGACACATTGCCATTTAGATGGATCTGGAAGAAGAGGAACGCCAAATGAACCATCTGTTTCTGTGGTTTTTGTAGAATCAAAACTATAGCCATCTGGTTGAGCAATTGCATAAATTACAGTTCTTCTAGCTCCATTATAAGTAGCAGTGTCAGCGTTACTAATAGCTGTACTACCGCCACCTACTGTTTGGCTAGAGACATTTCCACCTGTTTCACTATCAGCTCCATCATCCCATTTACCGCTGAATAAGACATTTAAAGTTTGGCCGTTTTTAACATCAAAAATTTGATCTTCCCAATCGGTATTTTGTGATGTGGCAAGAAAGTTGGTAGGTGAGATGTAATGGCTTGAATAGGAAACCTTATCACCAAGAGTTACAGATCCAATAGCTCTGATCGATATTTGGGAATTGGCGTATATTGTTACGCCAGAATTTGAAGATGTGCTTCTTTCATCAGTTGCTTCCCAATTAGGCTCGGGACCAGTTTCAGAAGCGCCGGAACTACTTAAACATTTTTGAACGGCATTACTCACGCATAAAGCTTGAATAGAAGCATCGGTAAAGCCTTCGCAGCCAGTAGTACTAGTGTAAGAGACATCATTTTGATCATAAACTACAGCAGAACCAGAAGTGAAATAGCTTTTTAATCCAGTTCCTTGGTTGGCATCAGTTAATTCTAATGAAGAATCATATTTACAATTGTCCTCTGCTCTATTTGAATCGACAGTTAAGGTTTGTGATTCATATTCACCGAAATCATCAGCTTCGATACAGCCTTGATCGGTACAAGAAGAAGAGAGGAATAGGAACAGCAATAAAGCAACCGTCTTGCTTATAATGTTTCTAAGTAAGATTGGGAGAAGAGAATTTTGACTGAATTTTGTTAAAAAAGTTCTGATCAAGATTGTGAAAGGGTTACTTTAAATGGGTCAAAGCCTGAGTAAATTATTGAGTAAATTATAGTAAAAACGACGAAGAGTTAATCAAGATAATATTTAAAGAATGTGTTTTTGATCAACGAAGCCACTCGCTTTGTTTCTTCTAATTTTTTTTGTGAAAATTTTTCCAGAACTTCTGTCTGATCTTCTAATTTTTTAGCGTAATTTTCGGCAAATAAATTTTGGTGAAATTTGCGATGCTTGTTTGAAGAAATATTTTCTTCGTCAAATATATAAAGTGGTTTTCCCATGGCTCCACATTCTGAAATCATCGATACGGAATCACCAGTTGCGATAAAAAAATCTGCATAACTTATTATCGCTAAATAAGGATTTCTTTGAGTGTTTTCTTTCCAGTCAAAAAATTTAAAATCGCAATTCAGATTTTCTTTTAAAGCCACAGAAATCTCCTCATCAGTTCTGCGGCTATTTAAAATTAATAAAACAGCGTCCATCTTTTTCCCAACTTTGCTGGCAATTTTAGCTAATTTTATAGCTGAGTCTTTTTTAAATTTAGTTTTTTTGGAAGATCCGCCAAGCAAAAGAGCGATTTTGGTTTTAGAGATATTTGCAAATTCTGCTGAGAATTTTTGGCGCTCAGATTCAATAATTTTATCATTAATTTTGGTTAAAGATCCGATGGTGGTGATGAGATTTGGAAGGTTGTCAGATTTGATTTTATCATGCTTAGGTAAAATCACAAAATCGAATTTTTTAAAATTTAAATTCGGATTCATGATCTGAATAATCTTAATTTGGCCCTCAGATTTTTTCTGCAAATAAAGAGCAATTGGCGCGCATCTTCGTCCGGCAGAGATAATTATTTTTGGTAAATAATTAAGTTCTGAAATTGTTTTTTTAGTTTTTCTAGAAATGCGTAGTGAAGAAGTGCTTAAAAAGCAATTTGGTAAAATAGAAAAAAAACTGTAATCAAGTTTGATGATTTTATATTCTAGTCCGATTTCTTCCGCTAAGCCAACGCTTTGAGAGAAGGTTCCTGGGCGATCATCTGCTAAAATCCAAATCTCGTTTTTAATATTTTTCATGAAGAGATTTTACGCAATTTGTAATTTCTGTTTCAAAGCAGCGGCCACATTTTTAGGAACAAATTTGACAATTTCTCCATCCAATCGTGCCACTTCTTTTACTAATTTAGAAGCGATAAACTGAGTGTTTTCAGAGGCTGGTAAAAATATAGTTTGAATTTCTGGATCAAGTTTTGAATTCATTCCGAACATTTGGAATTCATATTCAAAGTCGGAAACGGCGCGAAGTCCGCGAATAATTATTTTAGAATCTTTGGCGCGAGCGTAATTGATCAAAAGGCCTTCAAATTCTTCAACGATAATTTTTTTTTCTTCTTGGTTAAAAATTTTAACTTCTTCTTCAATCAATTTCACTCTTTCATCCATTGTGAACAAAGGATTCTTGGCGTTATCTTTGGCAACTGCTATAATTAAGTTGTCGAATAATTGTGAGGCTCTTTTAATAATGTCGATATGTCCAAAGGTAATCGGATCGAAAGTTCCTGGATAGATTGCAACTCTTTTCATATTCTTTATGTTTGGGGGTGAAATTTTATCTTCAAAGATTCGGCTATATCAGACGGCCGCAAATTTAAATTCAAGTTACTTCATGAGAATATCAATAATTTCAATCGGAAAATTTGAAAATAGTCCGCATAAGCAAGTTTTTGAAGCTTATTTAAAAAGATTGAAATGGAAAATTGAACTTAAAGAACTTGATCTAAAAAATTCTCAGAATTTTTCAGTAACAAAAATTAAAGAAGGCGAGGGGGAGTTGATTTTAAAGGCCGTGAAGCCTTCTTCAAAATTAATTGTTTTGGATGAAGAGGGAAAGCAATTTACTAGCATGGCTTTTTCTAAAATGATTACTGACTTCGGCGTGAATGGAGATTCAGATTTGGCTTTTGTGATTGGTGGTTCTGACGGTTTGTCGGAAGAGGTGTTAAAAAAATCTCACTTAAAAATTTCTTTCGGAAAAATGACTTTTCCACATTTAATGGTGCGATCAATTTTGGCAGAGCAGCTTTATCGCGCGCAGTCTATTATTGCTGGGCATCCTTATCATCGGGAGGGAAAGTAATTTCTTAAGCCCCTCCTTTTTAAGGAGGAGAGCGACTATACCAAACTAAAAATCTATTGATCGCATTAGCTTCATCTTTTTGGTAAAAATTAAAACTTAAAAAAACCAGCGGTATATTGATACAGCAAGTTTTTTTAAGTTTTAATTTTCCCTCAAAAATACTTTGCTACTGCGATCAATAGAT
>CAMCME010000062.1 GCA_945875925.1 Rickettsia typhi
TTCTCCTTTGGCAAAAAGATAAACTCCTTCGCCGTGAGAAAATGTAATGTCGAATCTTTTATGAACAGGGAGTAGTTTTGAGCTTGTTGTCATTTGATGTTAATTTTACTGATTAAGCTAAAGAGATCATGATTGATTAGGATTAGAAAAATAAAAATAAAGAAATAATTTTTATTAGTTACATAAATGTGATCTAGTATTTGATAATTACTTCCTTGAGAATCACGCCTCTAATATTTTCAAAAAATTACGAAAGCTCTCTTTAAAAAATTTATGATCTTTGATTCGATCCAAACAAGGCAAAAAATTCTCTCTAAATTTTTAGAGCTTGCAGCCTTTGATGGTTGGAGTGAAGAGACTTTAAAATTGGCTTTGAAGGCTTGCGATATTGATGAAAAATTCCAAAGTTTAATTTTTGAAAATGGCTGTTTAGATTTGGCGGAATTTTATATTTCTCAAAAGAATCAAGAATCAGCTTTGTTAATTTCGCAAGATCCTGATTTCGCAAATTTTAAAATTAGAAATAAGATTAAAACTTCTTTATATTTTCGCTTTGAAGTTGAGCTGGATAATAAAATTATTTTACAAAGATTAGTAAATTTTTACTTAAATCCTAAAAATTTCTCCTCCACAAAATATGGCCCAAAACCTTTATTTTATGGGATGAAAGCTTGCTATAAAATAGCGAATTTTATGTGGTATAATATTGGAGACAAATCAACTGACTTTAATTTTTATACTAAAAGATTAACTCTTTCTAAAATAATTTTACGCAGCTTATTTGTTTTTTTGAAAGACGACTCAGAATCTTTTGAAAAAACTAAAAACTTTATTGATTCTCAAATTGAAAAAGTGATGAATTTTGAAAAGCGCAAAGCGCAAATTAAAAATTCATTTGCGCATGTTGCAAAAAATTTCCCTCAGTTTTTTTTGGATGAAAATGGTTCGCCAAAAGCTCCTAAAGAGTTTTTGAAAACTTTGCCTTTCGTTCGTTTGTTTAAATTTTGATCTTATATAAAAATGCCTGCTAATTTTGCTTTATTTGACATGGTGCTTTTGGCCTTCACATTTGTTTTTTTGTTGATTGCCTTCTTTCGCGGTTTTGTAAAAGAACTTTTTGCTTTATTTTCTTGGGTTGCGGCACTTGTAATTTCTTATTATGCCACACCTTTTGTGTCGCACTATTTATCGATGTATTCAAAAAACAAAATGGTTTTGGATATCGTCACTCGTACCATTCTTTTCATTGTAGTATTTTTTATAGTTTCACTTTCCACCTCAAATCTTTGCAAAAATTTGCAAGATAAAATTCCATCTTCTTTCGATAAATCTCTTGGGGTTTTATATGGGCTTTTGAAAACTTTGATCATCTTCAGCATAATCTATTCTTTAACTGCGAATCTTTATTTATTCTTGCTGGGCAAACAAGGTGTGGATACTGAAAAATTGCCAGAAGTTCCAACTTGGATGAGTGAGGCTAAATCTAGCAATGTTTTAAAATCTACAGCCGTGATGATTGATCCAGCTGTTAGAAGTTTTATTATAGCCGTTACTAAAAATATGGATGATTCAATGTTTGCGCCAAAAACTTTGGATGACAAAGTTAATCAAGTGCTTGATGAAGATGCTGCTAAAGCAGTAGCTCCGAAAGAAGTTAGACCAGACGACCTTCCAGAAGGTATAGATGAAGATCTTGGATATAATAGAAAAGACATCGAAAAAATGACTCGTTTATTAGAAATAATTGGCAAATAACTTACTAAAACTTTAATCAAAAAACTAAAAATATGTTCAGACTTACAGGAAAAAATGTATTGGTAACCGGCGCAACTGGTGGAATCGGAGCTGCAATTGCTAAAACTTTAGCAAAACAAGGCGCGCATTTGGTTTTATCTTCAACTAAAGAAGACAAGCTGAAAGAATTGGCGGCAGAGCTTACAGAAGTTACTAAAAAAGAGGTAAAATACATTGCCTGTAATTTAGCAGACGCGGCGCAAGTTAACGAATTATTCGACAAAGCTGAAGAAATGTTTGGTCAAATCGACATCTTGGTTTGTAACGCTGGAATCACTAAAGATAATTTGGTTCTTCGTATGAAAGATGAAGATTTTGAACAAGTTATCGACATCAATTTGAAGTCAACTTTCATTCTTAACAGAAATGCGATTAAGAAAATGATGCGCAGAAAATATGGTCGCATCATTAATGTTGCGTCAATTGTGGGGGTGCAAGGAAATCCTGGACAAGCAAATTATGTGGCATCAAAAGCGGGTATGATTGGCATGAGCAAATCAATGGCGGCAGAAGTTGCAAGTCGTGGAATCACTATCAATTGCGTGGCTCCTGGTTTCATTCAAACTGCAATGACTGATGTTTTAACTGAGCAGCAAAAACATGCTATGGTTAGCAAAATTCCAATGGGCAAAATGGGCTCTGTGGAAGATATTTCTGCAAGTATTGCTTTTTTGGCAAGTGAAGAAGCGGGTTATATTACAGGCCAAACTCTGCACATTAATGGTGGAATGTTGATGGTTTAGAGCCAACAAGGCAAATAAATAAATCTTGAAAAATTAAATTAAAATAATGTCAAATTTACATAAAACAAAAGTTGCAATAATCGGTTCTGGACCTGCGGGTTACTCGGCCGCAATTTATGCGGCGCGTGCTAATTTACAGCCAATAATTATCAATGGATCTCAACCTGGTGGACAGCTTACAATTACCACTGATGTAGAAAATTATCCGGGATTTGCTGAGGCAATTCAAGGTCCGTGGCTGGTTGAACAAATGGAAAAACAGGCTGTGCATGTGGGAACAAAAATTTTCCACGACCAAATTTTGCAAGTAGATTTTTCTAAGAGACCTTTCAAATTAGTTGGAGAATCGGGCGATATTTACGAAGCTGACGCCGTGGTGATTGCAACTGGCGCGCAAGCAAAATGGTTAGGTTTAGAATCAGAAAAAAAATTCCAAGGTTTTGGTGTTTCAGGGTGCGCAACTTGCGATGGATTTTTCTTCAAGAAAAAAGAAGTGATTGTGATGGGCGGTGGAAATAGCGCGGTGGAAGAGTCTTTATATTTAACTAATCACGCTTCAAAAGTTTATATTGTGCATCGTCGTGACAAATTTAAAGCTGAGAAAATTTTACAAGATCGCTTGTTCAATAATCCAAAAATCGAAGTGATTTGGAATCATGCTTTGGAAGAAGTTTTGGGTAGCGAAACTCCTAAATCAGTTACTGGAGCGCGTCTTAAAAACACTTTGGATGGCACTATTCGTGAAATGAAAATTGATGGAATTTTTATTGCGATTGGTCACAAACCAAATTCTGATTTATTCAAAAAAACTGGCTTAGAAATTGACGCTGAAGGCTATATTACAACCAAACCAAACTCAACAGCCACAAACATTCCCGGTGTTTTTGCCGCGGGCGACATTCAAGACAAAATCTACCGCCAAGCAGTTACGGCGGCAGGCACTGGATGCATGGCGGCTTTAGAAATTGAAAAATTTTTAGCGCATTAGTTATGGAAGTAAGAAAATTTTTTATACTAAGGTATTTAGCGTATAACAGAGATAAGTTTATAATTCCCGTTTATCAAAGAGATTATTCGTGGAAAAAATCCAATTGTGAAAAGCTTTGGCAAGATCTTTTAGAATTATCAAAAAACAAAAAAGAAAGCCACTTTTTCGGCTCAATTGTTGAAGTTCTTGGAAGCAATCCCGTTACTGTCGAACATTTAATTATAGACGGTCAACAGAGACTTACCACCACTTCATTAATAATTCTCGCGATCAGAAATTATTTAAAAAATCAAAAGTTAGAAAATTCTCAAATCGAGGAATATGAAGAATATTTAGTAAATAAAAGAGATTCTAAAATTCGTCTAAAGCCCAATAAACAAGATAAGAAGCATTTTGAAGAATTGTTTGAAAATAGAAAAATTGATAAAGCAAATATCGCTTCAAACATAGTTTCTAACTATTGCTTTTTTTACGATAAAATAAGCCAAAATGAGATTGATATTGATGAACTTTTTTTGTCGCTAAATAAACTGGAAATAGTTTTAGTTTCACTTGAAAAACCAAAAGATGATCCTCAATTAATTTTTGAAAGCCTCAATTCAACTGGCGTTGATTTGACCGCTTCGGATCTAATTAGAAATTATGTTTTGATGGATTTAGAGCCAGAAGAACAAGAAAAACAATATGAAAAATATTGGCTTAAAATAGAAAAACTAACCAGCGACATTTCTGAATTTATTAGGCATTATCTGCAATTTTATTTTGCAACCAACATCAAAAAAAGTTTGGTTTATCAAGAATTTCAAAAATTTAGAGAAAAAGCACATTTAAATAAAAGCGAAATACTGGAAGAGCTTTTGAAATACGCTCTTAAATATAATTTTTTTATCCAAGAACATAGCGATAAGGATATAAATAAAAGGCTAAAAAATATCCGCGATTTAGATTCTACCACATTATATCCATATTTATTTGATGTTTTTGACTTATTTGAAGATGAAAAATTGAGCAAAAATGATGTTTTGGAAATTCTAAAATTTCTTGAAAGCTATTCTTTTAGAAAGTCATTATCCGGCGACACAAAAGGCGTTGTTGCCATGATTTTAAGCCTAAAAAAAGAGATAAGAAAACAACCTGATTGGCAAAAAAATTATCTTGAAATTTTTAAGGCAATTTTAATTTCCAAAACCTCGTCACAAAAATTTCCAATTGATGAAGATTTTGAAAAGTTTTTAAGCGAAGTTGAAGTTTACAAGATGAGAAATGACAAATTTTTGATGTCATCAATCGAACATCACAATTGTGCTTTTGAGATAGATTTGGAAGACCTTGAAATAGAACATATAATGCCGCAAAAGATTTCTGGATCAGGATCAAGCGCTGCAAAATGGCAAAAAATGCTGGGCGATAATTGGCAAGAAATTCATAAAAAATATATTCACACAATTGGAAACTTGTCTTTGACTAGTTCGAAGAAAAATAAAGAGATGTCCAACAAAGATTTTCTAAGCAAACAAAATGCGGATTATCAAACTTCAAAATTAAAATTAAGCAAAAACCTAGGTGAAGGCGAAATTTGGAATGAAGAAAAAATCAAAGAACGAGCTAATTGTTTAATTGCAATAGCCAAAAAAGTTTGGCCATATCCAACAAGTTCTTACAAAATAAAATCAGAAAATCAGCCAGAGATTTTTAGTCTACAAGAATTTGAAAACGACAACATTGCCAAAACGGCGCCATTTTTAATCGAAATCGAGATCGAAAAAAAGAAAATTCCAGTAAAAAAATGGAGAAATGTTATTGAAGAATTGTTAAAAATATTTCATGAATTTTCTCCAACTGATTTTAATCGCATTTCAAATATGGCGGGGCTTGAAAGGTTTTTTAACAAAGAAAAAGAAGGAAAATTATTTGCCGGAGAAATTAAAAATGATATTATTTTTGGCTATGAAATTAATGTTAATCAATCGGGAATTTATTTAATCAAAAATCTCAAAAAAATTTGCGAAGAAATAAATTTTGATAAAGAGATATTGATTTACTACAAATCAAAAGAGCCAAAATAAACCGCAATAATAAATTACAAAAAACATGACAAACGCATTAACATTGACGATTGAAAAAAATGGCGTGGCAAATTTGGTTTTTGATTTACCAAATGAGAAAATTAATAAGCTTTCGGCACCAGTTTTGGCTGATTTGGAAAAAGCAATTAATGTAATTGATGGCAATAAAGCTATTCGCATTTTGCTTATCACTAGCGCTAAACAAGATATTTTTATTGCGGGTGCTGACATCAATGAAATTAAAGAAATTCGTGATCCACAAGATGCTTTAGCGAAGGTTTCGCGTGGTCAAAATATTTTAACTAAAATTGCTGAATTAAAAATTCCTACAATCGCTGTTGTAAATGGCGCTTGTTTGGGTGGTGGCTTAGAATTGGCTTTGGCTTGTAAATATCGCGTTGGCATTGTGAATCCAAAAACAGTTTTGGGCTTGCCAGAAGTTAATCTTGGAATCATTCCTGGTTTTGGTGGCACGCAAAGATTGCCAAGACTTTTAGGACTTCCTGAATCTCTAAAAATTATTCTTAATGGCAAACCAGTTGATGTAAAAAAAGCCTTCAAAATTGGCCTGATTGACGAGATGATTCGTGAAGAATTTTTGGAAGAAAAATTAGGATTATTCGTTACAGAAATTTTGCAAAAAGGTGAGGCAAATATCTATTTAGTTAATCGCATGAAGGCTGCGCAAAAACGCTGCATTTTCGAATTTTTGGGAAAATATGTAATTTTCCACATGGCGAAAAAAGATTTAATGGCCAAAACCAGCGGCCAATACCCAGCTCCACTTTATGCTTTGGAAGTGGTTAAAAGAACTTACTGCTCAAATATTAAAAAAGGTTTGGCGACAGAGCTTGAAGCATTTTGCGAATTAGCGGTGAGCGATATTTCTAAAAATTTGATTGAGATTTTCTTCATCAATGAAGAGTTGAAAAAAGATTCAGGCGTGGCGTCAGATGTTAAAGCTAAAGATGTTGAAAATGCTGCTTTAGTTGGTGCGGGCGTTATGGGTGGCGGGATTGCTTGGTTATTCAGTAATTACGACATTAATATTCGTGTTAAAGATATTGCTCAAAGCGCCATTTCTCTTGGTTATGAGCAGATTATCAAAATTTACAATCAGCTTAAAAAAATCAGAAAATATACTTCTGCGCAAGTTGATATGAAAATTAACAAAGTGACTTCAACCGTTGATTATAGCGGCTTTCACAATGTTGATATTGTGGTGGAAGCGATTGTAGAAAATATGGCCGTGAAAAAAAGAATCTTGGCTGAACTTGAAGGCAATGTTTCGAAAGGCACTGTGATTGCTTCAAACACTTCTTCTCTTTCAATTTCTGAAATGGCTCACGCTTTACAAAATCCAGAAAGATTTGCTGGAATGCATTTCTTTAATCCTGTGAATCGTATGCCTTTGGTGGAAGTGATTCGCGGCGAAAAAACTAATGATGAAACTATCGCAACAATTGTGAAATTGACCAAAAAATTGGGCAAAACTCCAGTTGTGGTGAAAGATGTGGCGGGCTTTTTGGTGAATAGAATTTTATTACCTTACATGAACGAAGCCTCTTATTTGCTGCAAGAAGGAGTGCAAATTGCACGCGTTGATTATTTTATCGAAAAATTTGGTATGCCGATGGGGCCTTTTGTTTTAGCCGATGTGGTGGGAATTGATGTTGGTGTGAAAGTTGCGCACAGCTTGCAAGAAGCTTATGGAAGCCGTATGCAAGTAGCAGGAATTTTGGATGAAATTTATAATAATCACAAAGACTTGCTGGGTAAAAAATCGGGACAAGGTTTTTATTGTTACAGCAAAAATGAAAAGACTAAGCCTTATGTGAATGTAAAAATCGCGGAAATTTTAAATGCGCTAAATGCTTCAAAACCAGTGGCGCAAACCTATGTTTCTGATTCAGAAATTGTGGATCGTTGTATTTTAACTATGGTTAATGAAGCGGCAAAATGTTTGGAAGAAGGTGTGGTGAAAAATGCTCGTCATCTTGACATGGCGATGATTATGGGAACTGGCTTCCCGGCTTTCCGTGGTGGCGTGCTTCGTTACGCTGATTCTCTTGGAATTGCCGAAGTTGTAAAAAGATTGCAAGGCCTTGAAACTAAATGCGGCGAAAGATTCGTGATTAGCAAACTTCTCCTAGAAATGGCTGAGAAAAATCAAAAATTCTATGCCTAGAATTATAGGCATCGACCCTGGTTTAACCAAAACTGGAGTTGGAATTATTGAAGTCAAAAATAACAACCTGTCTTTTATTGCTTCAGACACTTTTCACACCAAAGCTTCCGAGTCTTTGGTGGAAAGGCTGCATTACCTTCATAAATCTCTGATCGAATTCATAAAAATTCATAAGCCCGACGAAGCGGCGATTGAAGAAACTTTCATTAATAATAATCCGCTATCTTCTCTGAAATTGGGACATGCACGTGGTAGCCTGATTTTAAGTTTGGGGCTTTGTGGTTTGAATGTGACAGAATATTCAACCACGGCCGTGAAAAAAGCTGTTGTGGGAGTAGGGCGAGCCGACAAACATCAAGTTGGCACCATGATTAAAATTTTATTGCCGAAGTCGAATTGTAAAAGTGAAGATGAGGCAGATGCGCTTGCGGTGGCGATTTGTCACAATAATAATAAGTCGTTTAATGCTTATAGGTAATTTGCTCAGTATTAGTCGATGTAGGAGACGGGGTTTGAACCCACTAGCGTCCCGTTAACCAAAACTCAAATCTCTCAAACCCATTGATCCATAAAGCTTAATAAGCTATAAAAATATTTTTCTATGTTTTTTGCGATGAAGGTAGAGTTGTTAGTTTTTCTCTACAACAAAACTCTCAAAACATGCTCAATAGTTCTCCTCGACAAAAGATCCTTTTCTCTCAAATAACCTCTCTGATTCCTTGGTATCAGTTTGATAAAATCGTTGGTGAGTTTGGTGGCGATTACCACTATAAAAAGTTTAAAAGCCGCGACCATTTATTGGTTATGATCTTTGCTCAATTAACCTACAGAGAAGGTCTGCGAGCAATTGAATCTTCACTATACCAAATAAACTATCTATCGATAGCATAAAACACCTTCCAAACACTCATTAAAATTCTGAAATTTATCCCTGATTTTCTTCACCGAATTTTTTACATGTCCCCATTTTTGCTCAATTGGATTAAAATCTGGTGAGTATGGCGGAAG
>CAMCME010000063.1 GCA_945875925.1 Rickettsia typhi
CTTTAGCATTAATTATTTTCGGATTGGAAATTTACAGCGATCATCATTTTATCATCAACATGCTCTATCACGAAGAGCGCGCCATACAAGTTGAGTCGCTTTATGGCTCGATTTTATTATTTAAAAATCTGCTTCTGGGCAAAATATCACCAATCAGCAACGCTTTTGGGGCGTGGAATGTTGCTGGAAATTTTTACTTTGAATTATTTGCCAAAACTTTCGGAATTATAATTTTACTGTCTTTTTATTTAGCGATTTTCGTGATTCTTTTACGCAAAAAAATCGCCTTAAAAAAAATCGAAATTTTGGATGCGAATTTTCTCGATGTAACTCTTATAACAATTCTTCTCACCCTCACCTTCCAAAAAGTTTTATCTCCGCAATTCTTTATTTGGTTGATGCCCGTGGCCGCAATCTGGCTTGCCAAAAATCGTTCTTATAAATTTTTAGCCGCTTTTTCTTTTATATTTTTTGCCACATTTTTTATATTCTCGATCAATTATTTCGCTTTGGTTCTAAGCGAATCTCCAATATTAATCATCATGCTTTTCTTACGGAATATTACTTTGCTTGCTCTAACTTATCTCATCTCATCCAAGTTTTTAAAAACAGTTTCCAACTAATCATGTTACATAATCTAACAGCCGAGGCTGTGCAAAAAATTGAAATTTATACCGATGGCGCTTGCATTGGAAATCCAGGGCCAGGTGGCTGGGGAGCAATCTTGCTTTATAAAGAACATCGCAAAGAAATTTCAGGCAAAGAAGCAAATAGCACCAATAATCGTATGGAGCTTAGTGCGCCAATTGAAGCGCTGAAGCTATTAAAGAAAAACACTGAAGTTACAATTTATACTGATAGCAAATATGTAATTGATGGCATCACAAAATGGATTTTTGGCTGGAAGAAAAATGGCTGGAAAGGTTCAGACAAGAAGGCAATTAAGAATATCGATTTATGGCAAGATTTAGATCGTGAAGCAGCCAAACACCAAATTAAATGGGTTTGGGTGAAAGGACATAATGGCAATCACTATAATGAAATTGTAGATAGACTGGCTAGAGCTGCCGCTGAAAGCAATAGATATTAAGCGGCGCTGCTATTGCGATAACTGTAAGAGAAATAAACAATCAAACCTACAATCGACCACAACAAGAACCAAATACCATTTTCAAGCAAGAGGCTGTAAACTAGATAGCCGCAGCATAAAACTGCTATTGGAATTGTGATGAGAACCGCAGGGCATTTGAAAGGACGATGTAAATTTGGCTGAGTGATGCGCAAAGTAAATACGCCAATAGCCACAATTATGAAGGCAAATAAAGTGCCTAGACTGGTCATGTGGGTCAATATTGTCAAAGGCAAGAAGCCAGAAACCAGCGCCACTGCTATTGTTACAAAGATCACACTGAAATAGGGCGTATCATATTTTTTATGTAATTTGCTGAAAGATTGCGGAATTAAGCCATCGCGAGACATCACAAAAAAGATGCGAGATTGTCCATAAATTAAAATCAATAAAACTGAAGTGATGCCAGCAATTGCGCCGGTTCCAACTAAAGCTGAACTTATATTGCTTCCATTAAGTCTAAGAGCTCTAGCAAGAGGTTCGGCATTGTTAAGATCTGCATAATTAGAAATTCCAGTAAGAACCAAAGCCACCGCAATATATAGAATTGTGCAGACTAAAAGAGAAACGATGATACCAATTGGCAAATCTCTTTTCGGATTCTTACATTCTTCCGCTGTGGTTGCCACCGCATCAAAACCAATGAAAGCATAAAAGACCGTTGCCGCACCAATAAAGACTCCGCTGATACCAAATGGCATAAAATTTGACCAATTTTCAGCTTTAATCATTGGAGTTGCTATCATCAAAAATAAGAAAATTACACTTAATTTTATAGCAACTAAAACTCGGTTCAAAGTAACACCCATCTTGGTGCCGCGCATCAATAAAAAGCCGATGAACAAGGTGATTAAAATGGCCGGCAAATTCAAAATTCCGCCATCACTTGGAACTTTCGTTAAATATTCTGGAATTATAATTCCCGAAGTTTGCAAAATACCAACCACATAGCCTGACCATCCAGAAGCAACAGTTGCAGCTCCAACCGCATATTCTAAAACCAACCCCCAACCTACAAGCCAAGCAATAAATTCACCTAAAACTACATAAGAATAAGTATAAGCACTTCCGGCAACTGGCACCATGGCAGCAAGTTCGGCATAAGCCAAAGCCGCGAAAACGCAGGCAATTGCCGCTAAAAAATATGAAACCGCTATGGCTGGACCAGCATAATTTGCAGCAGCAATACCTGTTACCACAAAAATGCCGTTACCTATTGTACAGCCAATACCTATCATGATCAGATCAAAAGCTCCGAGAGTTTTTTTCAGGGATTTTTTTTCAGCATTAGCCAGAATCGCTGTAATGCTTTTTTTACGAAATAGATTCATTAAAAGAACTTAGTTTTTGATGTGATTCAGAGGACTTTTTCTATAGCTATATAAGAAATAAACCGCGAAACCGATGGCGAACCAAATTAAGAATGGTTTTCCAGTTTTCAAGAACAAATTATACATCAAATAGCAGCAGCTTAAAACCGCCATTGGCGCTACTATAAACAAAGCAGGACATTTAAATGGCCTAGGTAATTCTGGTCTATTAAGACGCAAAACTATTACCCCAATTGATACCACTGTGAAGGCAAATAAAGTTCCTAAACTACTCATATGTCCCATAGTGTGAATTGGCGTGAATCCTGAAATTAATGCCACGGCAATAGTTATAAAAATACATCCAATATAAGGAGTTTCATATTTTTTATGTAGCTTGCTGAAAATTGAAGGAATTAAACCATCACGAGCCATTACAAAGAAAACACGAGACTGGCCATACATCATCACCAATAATACCGCTACCATTCCTGTAACTGCGCCAACTCCGACCAATGCTGATCCGATATTGCTACCATTGGCGCGTAAAGCATAAGCCATTGGCTCTGCATTGTTTAATTCGGTGTAACTTACAATACCAGTAAGAACTAAAGAAACTGCAACATAAAGCAAAGCACAAATTCCTAATCCAACAATAATACCAATTGGTAAATCTCTTTTAGGATTTTTACATTCTTCCGCTGTGGTTGCCACCGCATCAAATCCAAGATAAGCAAAGAAAATTGTCGCCGCACCAATACCAACACCCTGCCAGCCATAAGGGAAAAAGTTAGCATAATTTTCCATTTTAATGTGAGGTGCTGCGATAATGATGAATAGAAAAATTACAAAAAGTTTAATTGCAACTAAGACGCGATTTACGATCACGCTTTCTTTAGTTCCACGAATCAATAATATTCCAACAAATAATGAGATTGCTACGGCAGGAATGTTTATCAAGCCTCCATCCGAAGGAACTTTGATTAAATTCTCTGGTAAATCAACGCCGCCAGCATGCAAAATACCCACGAAATATCCTGACCAACCAGCAGCAACAGTAGCAGCAGTAACAGTATATTCTAGAATCAAGCCCCAAGCAACCAACCAAGCAACAAATTCACCAAGAACCACATAAGAGTAAGTGTAAGCACTTCCAGCAACTGGAACCATGGCAGCAAGCTCAGTGTAAGCAAGACCAGCAAACATACAAACTAGACCAGCAAGAGCATAAGAGATTGAGATGGCAGGACCAGCATATTCAGCAGCAGCAATACCAGTTAGAACGAAGATTCCAGTACCAATTGTACAACCAATTCCGAGCAAAATTAAATCCATCGCCCCTAAAGTTTTTTTCAGGGAATTCTTTTTCGCGCCAGCAATAATGCTTTCGATGCTTTTAGTTCTAAATAGTGATTTCATTTTGATGTGATTATTTTTTTAAAGAACTTGAAGAGTTTTATTTCAGGAAAAACTAGTCACTCGCTATTAAAGATTCATCATGAATTTCTTGCGTGATCAAACCTCTTTTCAACAAAGTCCCTATACAATCTTTCATAGTAATCATTCCAGAATTTTTACTTAACTCAATTATCGAGTTAATTTGAGGAATTTTATCTTCACGGATCAAGTTACGAATAGAGCTATTAGCGATCATAATTTCATAAGCCGCACATCTACCGCCACCAGCTTTTTTGATCAATCTTTGTGAAATTACTGATCTGATAGAAGTTGAAAGCATGGTACGAATAACTGGTTTATCTTCAGATGGAAATACATCGATAATTCTGTTGATAGTTTGAGCAGCAGAGCTGGTATGCAAAGTTCCTAAAACTAAGTGACCCGTTTCAGCTGCGGCCAAAGCCAAGTGGATAGTTTCAATATCACGCAACTCACCAACCAAAACCACATCTGGATCTTCACGAAGTGCGCTTTTTAAAGCAGCGGCAAATGACAAAGTACTGGAACCAACTTCTCTTTGGTTAACTAAAGATTTTTTACTTTTGTGAACGAACTCTACTGGATCTTCAATAGTGATAATATGATGAGCATGATTGGTATTAATTTCATCAACCAAGGCGGCCAAAGTAGTTGATTTACCACTTCCCGTAGGACCAACAACCAATACTAAACCCTTTTTTGCAGTAGCTAATTCACGGATTGCTTCAGGAGCACTTAGGGCACTTAAACTTTTAATTTCAGTTGGAATTTCACGAAACACAGCAGCTGGGCCATTGATCGTGCGGAAAGCGTTAACACGAAATCTAAGATTTCCTTCTTTAACTTCGATCGCAAAATCCATTTCTAATTTTTCGCGATAAGTCTTTTTTTGAGCCTCAGTCATAATAGAATCTAACATCTCCATCACCTTCTCATCAGTCATAACTGGAGCTTTTTCTATCGGCGTCATATCACCATCTATGCGAAGCATCGGCACGCCGCCTGTAGTAATATGCACATCTGAACAACGATTTTTCTTCGCGTATTGTAAAATTTGCTGGATCATTATTATTCCTTATTTCTTAAAAATTCGATTCTCTTTTGCACTTGCTCAAGAGTCACTGCTTGCGCTCCTTTGCCAGTATTGTAATTCTTCACAACATCCGAATAGCTTTCTAAAGCTCTTTCGTAATTTGCAGTTTTGTCGTAAATAATTGCTAAGTTATATTTGTAATCAACGCGATCTTGGTCAAAAGAAATTGCTCTTTTAAGCATTTCGATAGCTTGGTCGTAATTTTTAATTTTATCATAAGCCAAAGCCGCTTGAGCAAGAATGTAAGATGATTCAGGATTTTGCGCTGTAAGTCTTGAAAGCAAGTAAACCGCATCTTTAGGAGATTCTTCAACCAAGATTGCCAATAAATTTCCAATAACCTCTTCTTTGTTATCTACATTATTTTTAAGAAGTTCGTAATAGAGAGTTTTAGACTGACGAAGCTGTCCGATTTTTTGATAGATAACCGCTAAAGCAAATTTTGAATAAACATTATTTGGCTCTTGGGTTAGGACTTGTTTGTAAAGCTCGATGGCAACTTCATATTGGCCGATCAAGCTGGCATTATAAGCCAATTTTTCTTTTTCTCTGGCGTTAAAATTATCAATCTTCACATCTGTAGAGCTCATTGTGATTCCAGTATTGCCAAGATCATCATCTGTTTTGCCATGGCTAATTTCCATGTCGCTTTTTCTCTTACCTTTTTTCTGATAAGCATTCACTTTTTCACCAGATTCTTTGTTGAAAAGCAGAGTTTTTTCTATCTCTTTTACAACATCTTCTGTCACAACATAATTATCAGTTGGGGCCTTTTGTGCAAATGCTTGAAAGGAATTGGCGCAGAAGCTGCCAGCCAAGAATAAACATGTCAGGATTTTTGAGAAATTTCTAGTAGTTTTTGGAGTCATTTTGTTATTTTTTTCTCTTAAATACACTCAAATTTTTTAAAAATTTGAGGACAATTATTTTGATATAAATATCAAAGTATAATTTTAATTTTGAAGGATCTTTTTTTGCATATCTTGATGATTATTTTTGATATAAACCATCAAGGCCATCATTGAAGCTGGGGTTATTCCTTGAATTCTGAAAGCCGCGGCAATTGTTGTTGGGCGAGCCTCATTCAACTTTTGTCTAACTTCATTAGAAAGACTTTGAATCTTGTTATATTCAAGATCAAGAGGAATTTTCATATTTGCATCTTTTTGAAAAATCAACAAATCACTTTCTTGGCGCTTTAAGTAAGAGCTATAGAGGGCATTAATGGCAATTTGATTTTTTGTTTTTAGATCGACGCTATTTTCAGAATTTTCATCTTTTATCTCTGGCCAAATTTTTTCTAAATTCTCAAAAGTGACATTCGAAAAAGACAGCAATTGAAAGGCATTTCGCATCACACCATCTTGCTTAATCAACACGCCAAATTCTGCTAATTTATTGGGAGAAATTTTTAGCTCTTCTAAAAATTTTGTGCCTTTAAAAACTTTTTCTTCTCTGATTTTAAAAGATTCTGCGCGCTGTTTTTTCACACAACCAATTTTTATTCCCATCTCAGTTAAACGAAAATCTGCATTATCGGCTCGTAAATGAAGGCGATATTCAGCGCGCGAAGTTAACATACGATATGGCTCAGAAGTCCCCAAAGTTGTAAGATCATCAATCATCACACCAATATAACTATTAGAGCGATCTAAAATAAATTCTTCTGAAAGACCATTGGCTTTTAAAGCCGCATTAATTCCAGCAACAATTCCCTGCCCTGCGGCTTCTTCATAGCCTGTTGTGCCATTAATTTGTCCAGCAAAAAATAGATTACGAATTTTTTTAGTTTCTAAAGTTTGTTGTAATTCTCTCGGGTCAACAAAATCATATTCAATTGCATATCCAGCTTGCGTCACCACACAATTTTCAAGGCCTTTAATTGTCTTTAAAAACTCGATTTGAATTTCTTCTGGCAAAGAAGTCGAAATGCCATTTGGATAAATTAAATCACTATTCAAACCTTCAGGTTCTAAGAAAATTTGATGTCTTTCTTTGTCAAAAAAACGGTGAACCTTATCTTCAATAGACGGACAATAACGCGGCCCAACACCTTCAATATGGCCGCCATACATAGCAGATTTATGAAGATTGTTTTTGATAACTTCGTGAGTTTTTTGATTAGTATAAGTGATGAAACAAGAAATTTGAGGAACTGTGATTTCGTCATTCAAATAAGAAAAAGGCTGAGGCGGATTATCTCCTGCTTGTTCTTCAAGCTCAGAGTAATCAATTGAACTTTTTAAAATTCTTGGCGGCGTGCCTGTTTTAAGGCGAGCAAGTCTAAAATTATGGCGCACCAAAGTTGCAGAAAGTCCGTAAGATGGATCTTCGCCTACTCTGCCCGCAGGAATTTTTTTATCGCCAATGTGAATTGTGCCGCGTAAGAAAGTTCCTGTAGTTAAAATTACAGAAGAACATTTTATAGAAGTAGAATCATCTAGAACAACGCCTTTAACTGCTCCATCCTCAATTTCAATATCTTCAACACTGGCAAATGCCACTTCTAAATTTTCGTAATTTTCTAAGATTTGATTAATGGCTTTTTTGTAAAGCTGACGATCTGCCTGAGCGCGCGGAGAATGAACAGCTGGGCCTTTTGAGGCATTAAGAATACGAAAGTGAATGCCAGCCATATCAATGGCTTTGGCCATCACGCCGTCTAGCGCATCTATTTCTTTAACAATTGTTCCTTTAGCAACCCCACCAATTGCAGGGTTACAAGACATTTCACCAAGATTTTCTGATTTTTTTGTAACTAAGAGAGTTCTAGAACCAAGGCGCGCTGCTGCACATGCTGCTTCGATGCCGGCATGGCCGGCACCTATTACTATTACATCAAACCTTTCACCATTAATAATCATTAACGAAAGCTACCATTACTTTTAATATTTGGAATTTTTTCCAAACCCAATTTATCTCTAAGCGTTTCCACTTGTTCAATAGGTTTACAGAATGTCGGTATAAAGCTATTTAATGGAACAGCTAAAGTTCCAAAGACAGTTCCTAATGTTCCTGCAGCAATACTAGTAGAATCACTACCCAATCTAAGTCCAGCTTTTGCTACATTAACAGGAACACTCACAGGAGCTGTAATCAAGGCTTTAGCAAAACTAGAGCTATCTTTAGTTCCTGATCCCAAGAATTCAGACACAGCCTTTTGCATATTATCCACTTTATTCCCAGCACCAGATGCAACTGCACCAAGCACTCCAGAAACACTACCTTTAAGAGCCTGATCGATTTTCTCGTTCGCTTCAGTTATATTATTAGCTTTTTTTTGTGTTACCATATCAGAGGCAATATTCGCCCTTTCATTAGCTTTTAATTTCGTTCCCGTGCCAGCTTTAAGAATGTTTCCGCCAAATCTTAAACCTCCAATAACTTGCTCTCCAATTGGTCTTGCTACATTATTTACAACAACAGAACCTGCGCTGGCAGCAATCACAGGAATAGCACCAATTGCAGCCCCAGTAATAGTAAATGGAGCAGCTGTAACATTTCTCAAAATGGACCAAGTCTTATCAGAAGCATCCATTTTTTCAAACTCTTTATAATCACGTTTTATCTCATCCATTTTGTCTTTAGCTGTGCTAGCAAGCTTAGACAAAACTCCTTTCTTTTCTTTGTTACTGTCTTTTTTGACAGAATCAGATAATAAATCTCCACTTAATTTAAGGCCTTTTACAGGCTGCATAATAAGATCTGTTACCCCTTTATAAAGACCACCTGTAACCAAAGCAGTACTGCCAAAAGTAACAGCAGTAGCTATACCAGCACTACT
>CAMCME010000064.1 GCA_945875925.1 Rickettsia typhi
TAATTCTAAAGGATATTTTCTGAAAATTTATAGCTAGCCTAAACAGGGCCGCAAACAGATGAATTTGAGTCTTCATAAATCTATTAGTCTATTGGTGTTTCAACTAGTAAAGATGGATCTGTAGAGCTTTGGTCTACTTCTATATTTTAAAAGAGGCGATGCAACTTAGTGAAGAATCAGCAGAAGGCAAGTGGAAATTTTTAGCACCCCTCATGACCGCCGGTTGAGCGGAGTCGAAACCAGTGGAATGTTATTACCTCTTAAGTTACTACAAAGTAGCAACCTTCCACTGGTTCCGACTCCAATTAAACAGAGGTTATTACCATAAGATTATCGATATGAACTAATTCTGATTTCGCGGTTTTGCCGAAAATTTCTTTTACTTCTTTCGAGGTTTTTCCGATCACTTTTTTAGCGTCTATAGCGCTGTAATTGCTGACTCCGCTGGCTAGGTGATTTCCCGCTTCATCCTTAATAAAAATCGCCTCACCTTTTTCAAATTGGCCATTAATTTTTACCACACCAATTGGCAACAAACTAATTTTTTTCGACATTAAAGCATCTCTGGCGCAAACATTCACCACCACTTCGCCTTGGGCGTTTAGAAAACCAGAAAGCCAGCTTTTGCGAGACTTTGTTAGGTTTTTTTCACTATGAAAAATTGTGTAATTTTGTTTTCCTTCTAACAACTTTTTCAAAGGATTTTCCACCAAACCATTAGTAATCAAAGTGTCGCAAGCCGAAGCTGAAGCCATTTTGGCAGCTTTAATTTTGGTAATCATGCCGCCAGTTCCAACTGACGAAATGGCGTCTGACGCCATGTCTTCAATCTCTTTATTAATTTTAGTTACTTCAGAAATTAATTTGGCGCTTTTATCAGTTTTAGGATTTTTGTCATAAAGGCCATCAATGTCAGAAAATAAAATCAATAGATCTGCCGAAATCATTTGCGCCACTCGTGCCGCTAAGCGGTCATTATCACCAATTTTTATTTCATCAACCGCCACAGTATCATTTTCATTGATGATGGGAATTAGTTGATTTTTTAGCAGAGTATCAATGGTGTTTTTAGAATTTAGATAGCGTTGGCGATTGTTGCAATCTGCGGCTGTAAGAAGAATTTGCGCCACATCCAAATTAAATTTTTTGAAAAAATCTCGATAAAAACTCATCAATTGAATTTGGCCAATTGCGGCTGCGGCTTGTTTTTCTTCCAAAGATAATTTTTTATTTTTTACCTTCAAAAAACCTCTTCCCAAAGCAATCGCGCCTGATGAAACAATAACAATTTGTACTTTTTGTGAAATTAAATCTGCAATGTCGGAGGCGAATTTTTTTAACCATTTTTCGCGCAAAAGACCGTCCTCAACCAAAAGAGAAGAGCCAATTTTGATGATGACTTTTTTTCTTTTTCCTAAATCAAATTTCATATTTAATTAGATAACCCTCTTTCTGCGCGGGCTTTCTTGATGTCTTTCACATAAACCGCATTTTCAATTAGGGGCAAAGGAAAAGCTGAAAAAGATTCTGCTCCTGTCAATATATAAATCGCCACAGTTCTATTATGTTGTTGCTGCGAACCGTCTTTGGTTAAAATATCTGGCACAATTTCACCAAGAGATTTGGTGGCAATTAAATCTTCACTCACACCATTTTTAACTAGATAATTTTTTACAGTTCCAACTCTTTTTAAGGCTAAATTTTTATTGTAAAGTTCTTTGCCAATTCTATCGGCGTTGCCCACCAATAGAAGTTTATAGCCATCTTGCAAAGCCGTTAATTTATTTATAATTTCTAAAAAATCTTTATTAGCTTTGTCGTTAAATTTATCGCTATTTAAATCGAATAAAATTTCGAAGCGTTCAAATTTAGGCTCTATGATTATGGTTTTTGGCTGCTTATCTTTTTTTAGATCTTCGACATAATATTCTAGCTCGCCCAAAAGTTTGTAAAAATTTTCGCGGCATTTTGACAAATCCGAAGCACGGAAAATCATTTTAGATTCTTTAGAAGCCCAGCAATCATAAAGATAAAATAGATGCGCCATTTGAATTGGCATATCTCTTTGCATTTGTGGAGTTAAAAGAATTTCCATTCTTTTTTGCATCGCCACTAGCTCTTCCATTTGAACTTTGTCTGCATCCCATTTTGCAGGATTTTCAGGCACAACTTCTAAATTTGCTGAAGCGGCCAAACCTTTTTTAGAGAAATACTGCGCATCATATTTAGAATTTCCAATCATGAGATTGCGGGCGAATTGTAGATATTCTAGCGCAAGATATGAATTATAATCGGTGCGAGATCTAAGAGATCCTTCTCTGCTGGAAAGAGTTTCGAAACTGCTTGGGCCCAAAATAGCACAAGAGGTGATAAATATGAATGTTGGAAATGCGAAGATTTTTTTGAACATACTAGGGAATTAAAATCTTGTAAAATTTTTGGATGACTTAATTAAAGCATGTCATTTAAATAAAAACCATCATCTAGAGCTTAAGCTAGAGCTCTCATGAGCTTTCTCGCTAAAGCTCGAGATGAAAGTTTGTTAATAGTAAACTAACTATTCATCGATTTAAAGAATTCTTCATTGGTTTTAGTATGCTCAATTTTTTGAAGCAAGAATTCCATAGCATCCACAGAATTCATCGGGTTAACGATTCTTCTTAGCATCCAAACTTTTGATAGAGTAGCGCGATCAACCAGAAGCTCTTCTTTTCTAGTTCCCGATCTAGTAATATCAATAGCTGGGAAGATTCTTTTATCAGAGATTTTGCGATCAAGCATAATTTCTGCGTTACCAGTACCTTTGAATTCTTCAAAAATAACTTCATCCATTTTTGAACCAGTTTCTACCAAAGCAGTTGCAATGATGGTTAAAGAACCACCTTCTTCAATATTTCTAGCTGAACCGAAAAATCTTTTTGGTCTTTGCAGAGCGTTAGAATCTACGCCACCACTTAATACTTTTCCTGAAGAAGGAATTACAGTGTTATAGGCGCGAGCTAGACGAGTAAGATTATCAAGAAGAATCACTACATCTTTTTTAGCCTCAACTAAACGACGAGCCTTTTCAATTACCATTTCCGCAAGTTGCACATGGCGAGTTGCAGGTTCATCAAAAGTTGAACTTACCACTTCACCTTTCACAGTGCGGATCATGTCAGTAACTTCTTCTGGGCGTTCGTCAATCAATAATACAATCAAAACAATTTCAGGATGATTACTAGTGATTGCGTGTGCAATATTTTGCATCAAAGAAGTTTTACCAGTACGAGGAGGCGCAACAATCAAGGCGCGTTGGCCCTTTCCAAGTGGAGAGATCATGTCCATCACACGAGTACTGATGTCGTTATTTAATGGCTTATCTTCTTCGAGATTTAATTTTGATTGTGGATAAAGAGGAGTTAGATCGTCAAATAAAACGCGATTTCTCATTTTATCTGGAGAGCTGAAATTCACTTCATTCACGCGAAGCAATGCGAAATATCTTTCACCTTTTTTCGGAGCGCGAATTTGGCCTTTAATAGTGTCGCCAGTTCTAAGTCCAAATCTTTTAATTTGGCTTGGAGAAACATAAATATCGTCTGAACCAGGGAAATAATTGGTTTCAGGAGCTCTTAAAAATCCGAAGCCATCTTGCAAAACTTCTAAAACACCTTCGCCAATAATTACATTTTCAGGGTTTTGATCTGAGAAATTTTTTAAGATATGATAGATAATATCTTGTCTGCCGAAGTCACCGATATTTTCTAAACCGTGTTCTTTAGCCACTTCAATCAACTTTTCTGCTGATTTTAATTTTAGAGATTTCAATTCAAGAATTTTGCCAGATCCGCTAGCTGCAGATGCATTATTATTTCTGCCATAAGAATTGCGACCATATCCGCCGCCTGAATTATTATCATCTAGATCGTCATCGCCTTCATCACTAGAAGATTGGCTGCTAGAAGAAGCTGATGATGATTGGCTGTTATTAGTTTGGCTTCCACGGCTAATTAAATTGCCAGTATGAATGTAACCACGAGCTGGCTGTTCAACATTACTTTGTTGAGTTTGGTAATTTGTTTGACCTTCTTGATTCTGAGAAGCTTGTTCAGCATTTTGTGAATCTGAGTTTGCAGCGTTGTTAGTTTGGTTTTGATTAGAACCATAACGAAGAGTTAGAGTTGAAGACATTTAGGGTGAGGATTTGTTGATAAAATTTTGTGTTGAAGAAATCTAGATAGCTCTAGAATTAGAGTATCCTTGGAAAGAAAGTTCGGGTTTTAAATTTAATGAAATTTTCTTTAAGAAGAGATTTTTCGCCAATTGTGGGTTGGCAAAAAGAACATCGATAAATCGAGAGCGCACTTCTTAAGAGGCAATGTATTTGCTGTCAAGAAAAGAATTGGTTAGTGTTTATTCTAACCAAAAAACAAAGACTTCAAATAATGAAAGGCCTCAACTCCTAACAGCACCGCAGTGATGGAAATAGCTAATCCACTTACTCCAACCACTATTCCTAAAATCACCACCAAACCATCTTTTCCTAGAAGGCCGAAAGAAATAATTAAAATTCCAAGACCTGGAATAAAATTAGATAGCGGCATTGGCAGTAAAATGAAGCTAGCAAAAATTAGAATGAATGCACCGATAATTCTTTCTGCAATTGCAGATGTCATAAAGGATAAGCGCGGTTTCAAAATTTTTTCTACTTTGCGAATATAAGGTGAAGATCTTTTGATCAACATCGCAAGCACAGATCTTTTAACGGAAAGATTGGAAAATCTTTTCGGCAATTTTGGTGAGCCATATCCAGCTACCATCTGCATAGAAAATATCACCAAGGGTATTGAAATGATGCTTGGAAAGGGAGGTGGTAAGGGAATGATAATGCCAAAAGCAAAAATCATGATCGCTAAACCAAAACCAATCGAATCCATTGCATCAACCAAATCTTTGATTGGAACTCGATCAGAAGAAGTTTTATTAACTAAATCTTCAATAACCTGAGTTGTTATGACATTATTTTGATCGGTCACTAAACTGGTTTTTTAAGAATTTTTATTATCTGATTTTTCTGCTGATTTTTCGCTATTTTGCGCTTCTTTTTGTTCATCTTTTAAACCTTGTTTCAAGCCTCTTACACCTTTTCCTAAATCAGCCATAACTTGTGGTAATTTACCTGCGCCAAAAAGCACAAAAACAATCGCCAAAATTAATAATAATTCCCAAATTCCGATAGACATATTTCTCCAAATTAATTGCTGTTTTATTTTTTCTCTTGTCCTTACCAACACTGTCATTTCGAACGAAGTGAGAAATCTCATCCTTATTAAACTTCGAGTTTCAAACTCATGAGATTTCTCACTTCGTTTGAAATGACAGTGCGATGCGACTATTTAATCAATTCTTGCAATTCACCCCATTCTCTAGCGCTTAAACCAGAATTTTCCTGATTAACTGTTTCGCCTTTCACCATTTTTTTGATCACTTCAATTGCAGCGCCCGAAAGCTCTTTACCGTTTTTGCGATATTTGTCGAAAGCTTCGTAGCAATTGGGAACCCATTTTTTTACAATATCAAGCATAACTTCAGCATAGGCTCTGATTTCATATTGAGCATGTTTGTCGGCGCGCAGTGCCAAGAAATGCATCAAGTTGTGCAAATCAATTTTCCAATACCATTGTGTGTAGCAATTAATTGGCAGATTCATGCGAGCTAATTCGCGTGCCAAGCCTTCTTTCTGAGTATCCGCAACCTCGCCTTTTTCGTCTTGATTAATCATGCTTAAATAATTTTGGTAAGAATTTTTGGCGTCTCTTTTCAAAATTTCCAAAACTTCTTTTTGTTCTTTAGCATTCAAAACTTTGCTTTCGTCGCGACCTTGATGATTAACTTTTGATTGTGCCGAAAGATTCTCAGCGCGTGGAATGTAGAACTCATCTTCCATAATTGAATAACGAGCAGAATATTCATTAACTGACGCGGTGCGATGTCTGATCCATTGTCTTGCAATAAAAATTGGAAGTTTGATGTGAAATTTAATTTCGCACATTTCAAATGGAGTTGTGTGGCGATGAGCAATCAAATAATTGATCAAACCTTTATCGGCGTTAACTTTTTTAGTGCCTTGTCCATAAGAAACTCTCGCTGCCTGCACAACTGCCGAGTCATTTCCCATGTAATCTACAACTCTTACAAAACCATGATCTAGAACTTCTAGAGGCTGATATAAAATTTTTTCAAGTTCTGGAGCAACTGGTCTGATAGTTTGACTTGACTGCGAGCGCAAGTGATTGATTTCTTCAAGCTGTTCTTTTTTGATAACCATTTTTTAGAAGTGAATTTTTTTAGGGAAATTTTGCTTTGATATATTTTTAATTTAGACTTCGATTTCCTTTTTTACAAAGATAATTTTATGCCTGCCGAAATAATAAAATCACAATTCGCGAATATCCCTGAAACCAGCGGCGTATATCAGTTCTTTGATATTAATGACCAAGTTTTATATATTGGAAAAGCTAAAAATTTAAAAAAAAGATTACAAAATTATACCCAACCTCAAAGACTTTCGCGCAGAATTGAGCGCATGGTTTTTTTGGCGCAGAAATTAGAATTCACCCAAACTGAAACTGAACTTGAAGCGCTGCTTTTAGAACATAATTTGATCAAAAAATTCGCTCCTAAATATAATATTTTACTGCGTGATGACAAAACTTTTCCTCATATTTTACTTAGCAAACATCGCTTTCCTCAAATCAGCAAACATCGCGGCAGCAAAAAAGATCAAGGCGAATATTTTGGGCCATTTGCCGCCGCTGGCGATGTGAATAAAACCATCGATATTTTGAAGAAAAGTTTTTTGCTGCGCGGCTGTTCAGATAGCGAATTTAAAAGCCGCACCAAACCTTGTTTAGAATATCAAATTAAAAGATGTTCAGGGCCTTGCGCCAATTTAATCACTGAAGATGATTATGAAAAATTAGTGCAAAATGCTTGTGATTTTTTGCGCGGAAAATCAATGGTCGTGCAAGAAGAATTGGCTAAAAAAATGCAGAAATTTAGCGAAAATTATGATTATGAAAAAGCCGCCAGCGTTAGAGATCGCATCAAATCCCTCGCCTCAATTCAATCGAAACAAAATATTAATATTGCTGAACTAGGGGATGCCGATGTGATAACTTTGGTTACAAAAAGTAATCGTCTTTGTATTTATATTTCATTTTTTAGAGGCGGAAATAATTATGGCTCAAAGCCTTATTTTTATGAGATTGATGAGGATTTTTCTTCAACCGTTATTTCAACTTCCTCTTCTGTCATTTCGAGCGCAAGCGAGAAATCTCTTGAGTCAGAGCAAGATCTAAAGAGATCTCTCACTGGCGTTCGAGATGACATTGTGATGGTTCGAGATGACAGTGTGGATAAAAAATTAGGTGAATTTTTATCAGAATTTCTTGGACAATTTTACCTCTCACAACTTCCGCCAGAATCGATTTTACTAAATATTGAGATTGATGAAAAAGATTTGATGGAGAGTTTTTTGAATAATCTGAGTAATAAAAAAACTACAATTAAAATTCCGAAACAAGGCGACAGGCTTAAACTGATAAAAGATCACGAACAATTGGCAATGCAAAGTTTAGAACAAAAATTAGCGCAAAATTTAAGCAATCAAGAACGACTTTTAGAATTAAAAAATCTTTTCGATTTAGCCGAAATGCCCAAGAGAATTGAGGTCTATGATAATAGCCACATTAGCGGTGAATATGCGGTTGGTGTCTTTATTACCGCAGGTGCAGAAGGATTTATAAAAAATGGTTATCGTAAATTTAATATTCGTTTTGATGAAATAAAAAACCGTGATGACACTGCAATGTTGCAAGAAGTTTTGCGTCGTAGATTTAAAGAAAATTCTAAAGATGCTTTTCCCGACCTTATCATTATTGATGGCGGACTTGGACAATTAAGCGCGGCGCAAAGAGTTTTTAATGAATTAAAAATAAATCCAAGATGTGTTTGCATGTCAAAAGGCGAAGATAGAAATGCTGGCGAAGAGTTTTTTCATCAAATTAAATTCCCAACACCCCTACCCCCTCTTCCCAAGGAAGAGGGGAAGACATGCTTTGCAAGCGATGCTTGCGACGCAATGTCGGGGAGTTCAAAGGTTGATGGGAAAGTGCATTCTGAATTCCCAACACCCCTACCCCCTCTT
>CAMCME010000065.1 GCA_945875925.1 Rickettsia typhi
AATTTGATAAGGCAACATGTCGTCTTCAAAAAGTCCTTTGGTTGAAAAGTCCAGATTATAGGTTTCCCTCCAAGCTTTGTAAATGTCTTCAACTTCTAAAGCCTTTGCTTCTTTGAAGGATAAAGGCTTTTTGTCGGCTAATTCTTCAAGCAGTTTTTCATTGTCTTTTAGCGAGATAATATGGCTTTTGGGCGAAACTTTGCCATCGACAAAATCAGAAACGTAAAGACAAACATATTGAGTTGTTCCAGCTTGTTTGGCGTAAGTTAGCATTTGCCCGCCACGTTGCAAAGTGTTGTTCCATTCTTTTTTAAATTCGCTTTCGTCTTTTTTGCACTCGATAATTAAAAGCGATTTTCCCGAATTATCTTTTATCAAAATATCAGCGCGCCCGCCGCTTGCGCCATGGCCAACTTTCCATTTTGGTTCAAGTTCAATATGTTCTGGTTTGTAGCCTTTTTCAAAAAGTCGGTTTACGCATTCAAAGACAACAAAATTTTCATCAGCAGAAAAATTGCAGGTATTTTCTCCATGAATTTTGAAGCCTTTTTCTATTGGATAAACAAGCTCACTTTTTTTGAAATCAACTTTTAGATGCGCTTCTATTTTAGGAAAATATTTGGTAAAAATATCGTTCTTTTGTGTGAATTTAAGGGCGTTTAGCAAAGCTTTTAGATTATCTTTATTTATCATTTTTTAGCTTATTAATTTTCTAATCAAATTCGGATTAATCCGCGTCGTAATTTCATAATTAAACCCGTATGTCCCATTTACATAAGGGATGGGGATCCCGCAAAGCGAGGCGCAACTCTTGTTGCGTTTCCTTATCCCGAAGGGATAAAAGAAGACTAATTAAAAGATTCTGACCAATCGCCCCCAATCTTCGGGGCTGCCGATAATTGTTGCAATTTCGCCAACTTTAATTTTTCTACAATTTACAGAAAATAAATCAGAAATAATTACTATAACAAAGCAAACTTTGGTTGGGTTTCAGATATCTTTTGAACGCAACTTGGAATGAGAAAGATAAAAAAAGAATAAAATATGCTAAAGATTGGATAAAAAATGGAAGAAGGTGGGGTAAGATTTTTTATGAAGAGCTGGAGATAAAAGTAAGAAAAAAAATCCACTTTTTAATTACGCCTTTAAAGTTTTAATCTTCCATTTTTTCTCTGAGCTTTCTTTCTTGAATCATTCTTTCTATAGCTTTTTTTCTTTCTTCTTCTAATCGCTCTTTTTCTATTTGTTCTAAAAGTTCTACAGCTTGCGGAATCCAAATATCTGGACTTGGAAGGTTTCCTGAGTCATCGATATTGTGTGCTATAACCTCTTCTACAACCGTAATTGAAACTTGATTAGAAGATAAAATTTCTAAAATTCTGGCAAATTTTGATAAGTCTAGAGAAGCAATAATAGAGTCTCCGCGATGTTTTAATAGAAGATGTCTTTTTTCACTTTCCATCATTTTTACAACATCAACTTCTTCGCCATTTAATCCAAAAACCGTTCTGTAGTAATTTTCAGTATCAGAATTTGGTAAGAAAATTTCTCCAGCTAAAAGATTTCTGATATCAGAAATAATTGGAGTGCTGCCCACAGCTTCAATGTCTGAGGAAGTTAAAATAACTACGCAATTTTTCTTTCTCATTCTGCTTAAAAAGCCGACAATTTGTGGAGAGAAAATTTCATTATTGATCAAATTCCAAGCTTCATCAAGCACGATAATTGCGGGAGATCCATCAAGTTTAGATTCGATTTTATGTAGCAGATAAGTGACTACAGGAATGACGATCGGTTTCTGTCCGATAATGTCAGTGAAATCGAAAGCTGTGATCGGATTATCCCAAGATATTTCTTCAGCTGCGCCAAAAATATGAGATAATTTTCCATTGCCCCAAATCTTTAATTTTTCATAGATATTTTTGGTTTCTATGGAATTGAAAGCCTCAAAAGCAGCGCCAAAATTAGTAACATTCATATCAAAAATTCTATCGACAACTTGCGGAATAAGTCCAATTTCTTGTTGCGGCACGGGATCTTTTGAGAAGGCCACAAGGCTTGCAAACCAGCTGCTTAAGAAAGATTTATTGTCGCTGCTTTTTGATAAAGAAAAAGGATTTAATTCTAGCAATTCAGGATCTTCAATATCGTGAGTAATTTTATAATATTGGCCGCAAAGAGCTTTGATAAAGCATTTAGAGCTTAGATTTAAGTCGAAATAAAATATTTTATTATTGAATTTACGAGCTTGAGTTAGCATGAAATTGGTAAATACCGTTTTTCCAGAACCTTTCGGCCCTAGTATCAAATTATGTCCCAAATCTTTTTCGTGGAAATTGAAAAAATAAGGTGTGTTTAAGACGGTCTTTAGAACTGTCACCGCGGGCCCCCAATGGTTGCCGGCGATTAATCCTGATGGAAAGTTATGCAAAGCCGCAAAACCGCCCATTCGCGATGCGCTGATGACTTTTTGACGATTTAAAAATCTGAAATTCGCGGGTAATTGCGCCCAGAAACAATTTTCTGTGAAGATGTCTTCGCGAACTACAACAAGGCCTAAAATGGCCAGTTCTTCCATCGCATTTTTAATATCTTTTTCTAAAGCTTCTTTATTTTTGGCGATGAACATGAAAGTGGTTTGCAACTTTCCATAATCTGTTTCTGAGCCAGTATTGCTTTCAACGAAATGATCCGAGCCGATTAAAGTTCTGAAATCAGAGTCGCCGCTGACTTGTAAAATATAATCTTGATATTCATAAGGCTCAATTTCTTTGCGAGAAAAAGTGAAATCGAAAGACTGCGCCACTATATATTCAAAAGGCAATTGCAGCACATGATCAAGAGCGTGAATTGGTGCTTCTTGATATTCTTTGAGAGATAAAATTGCTGCAAAATTTTTATTTTTATTTCCAACAACTTCTAATTCGCGATCACCAAAAGCAATTTTATGATTGGCTAAATCGCTAGACATATCATTGACGGAAAGCGGATAGCGCTCTTCGTAAAGATTAACAATTTTACCGAAAAATCTCAGAGGTTCTGAATATAAAACTCCTTCCCATTCACTGATTCCAAGCAATTTCGCGCCATATTCTTCAATATCCACCAAAATGCTGGTTACGGTTTTGGAAAGTTTTTTATGAGCTTCTTGTAGATGTTTTTGATGTAGCGAGCGAGTTGTGAAGTAAGAAAATGAACGCAAAAAAGCGTTAAAATTTACGATGGAAGTGTCGAGCCCCTCGATGATGACTGTAACATAAAGCTCGTTCACATATTGGTCGGACCATTTATTTTCTTTTATCCATTCGTCATTAATTTCTTTAGATAAAAAATCGGTAAATTTGCCTTTAGGAACAATATTCTTTTTTCTTCGGATGGTGTGAAACCAAAAAGCGAATTTATTTTCTTTGATGTGATCAACGATAGAATCGCGGATGTTGTCGCGCAAAGAAACCACTTCTGACATGATAGAATCATCACTAAAACCGGTGATTCTGATAATTTGTAGAAGCTCACCGTTTTTAGTTAAAATTGTATTTTTGTCATAATGGCAAACATAAGGGATGAAATCTTCATCTGGTTTTTTTGCCACCAGCGTCGATGCATCTGTTTTGCCTTTTTTGAAAAGTTTTTGCAGCATTTTAGTAATTTTTAAGGACGGCTGGTTGGATAATCGCGTTTAATGTGACCAGTGTATAATTGACGAGGTCTGCCTATTTTGAAAGCTTTGTCTTCGATCATTTCTTTCCATTGTGCAATCCAGCCCGCAGATCTTGCTACAGCAAAAATCACGGTAAATAAGCTTGATGGAATGCCTAGAGATTTATATATGATTCCAGAATAGAAATCGACATTCGGGAATAATTTGCGAGAGACAAAATAATCGTCACTCAAAGCTATTCTTTCAAGTTCAACTGCGATATCTAAAAGCGGATCATGTTTAATTCCAAGTTCAGATAAAACTTCATCGCAAGAATTTTTAAGAACAGCGGCGCGTGGATCATAATTTTTATAAACGCGGTGACCAAAACCCATCAAGCGGAAAGGATCATTTTTATCTTTAGCGCGATTGATAAATTCAGGAATGCGATCTTTAGTGCCAATTTCTTGAAGCATTTCAATAACTTCTTCATTAGCGCCGCCATGAGCTGGGCCCCAAAGCGAAGAAATACCAGCGCCGATACAGGCAAAAGGATTAGCGCCACTTGAACCAGCAAGTCTTACTGTAGAAGTAGAAGCATTTTGCTCATGGTCAGCATGTAAAATAAAGATCATTTCCATAGCTCTGGCGATGGTCGGACTAACCTTGTGTGGATTGTTCGGACGATCAAATAACATATGCAGGAAATTCTCAGCAAAACCATATTCTTTATTTGGATAAATAATTGGTTCACCAATTGAATATTTATAAGCCATCGCAGCAAGAGTTGGCATTTTGGCGATGATTTTATAAATCACATCTCGTCTTCCTTCTGGCGTGTGAATATCCATGGTTTCGTGATAGAAGGCAGAAAGGGACGCAACCGCTCCAACCATGATTGCCATTGGATGGGCTTTTCTTGGGAATCCACGGAATAAAATTCCGATTTGTTCATGAACTAACATGTTTCTGAGAATACCGCTTCTAAATTCGCGATATTGATTAGCATCTGGCAAGTCCCCATTTACAAGGGCATAGGACACTTCAAGAAACTCACTTTTTTTAGCTAATTCTTCGATTGAATAGCCGCGATGTCTTAAAATTCCTTGGTCGCCATCGATGAAAGTAATTTTAGATTCACATGAAGCTGTAGATAAAAATCCGGGATCGTAAGTGAACATACCGCTTTCTTTGTAAAGCTGTGAAATGTCTATAACATTTTGACCAATTGATGCGTCGTGAATTGGTAGGATAATTTCTTTGCCATTTGGCAAGGTCAATTTTGCAGATTTTTTTTCGTTTTTATTTTCGTCTGGCATATTCAATTTAAGAATTGATAAGTTTATCGGGAGGCTTTAAAAATAGCTGCTCGGATATTGATGCTCACTTATATTTTTTCAACAAAATATTTGGTAATTTTTTTCAAAAATTTTTATGCTTTCTTTTAGGGATTTTTTTAAGACAAATAAAAAACCTCAAGACACAAAAATCGTTGTCGCAATGTCGGGCGGAGTTGATTCTTCAGTTGTGGCCTGCTTGTTGAAAGAACAGGGTTATGATGTGATTGGAATTACTTTGCAGCTTTATGATATTGGCGAAGCTTTGAAAAAGAAAAATGCTTGCTGCGCTGGCGTCGATATTGATGATGCAAAAAAGGTGGCCCAGAAATTTGACTTCCCGCATTATGTTTTGAACTACCAAAATCTATTTAAAGAATCGGTGATTGATGATTTCGCCGACAGCTATTTGCGCGGCGAAACGCCAATTCCTTGTGTGAAATGCAATCAATCGGTGAAGTTTAGAGATTTGCTGAAAGTGGCGAAAGACTTAGGCGCAGATGCGATGGCGACTGGTCATTATGTGAGAAGAATTGACGGTGAAAATGGCGCGCAGCTTCACAAAGCGGTGGACGGCGGTAAAGATCAAAGTTATTTTTTATTCACAACTACGAAAGATCAGTTGGAATTTTTATATTTTCCACTTGGCTCAAACACTAAAGAAGAAACCAGAAAAGAGGCAGAAAGATTGGGCCTAGCAATTGCTCAAAAGCCCGACAGCCAAGATATTTGTTTTGTGCCAAATGGTAATTATTCAGCAGTAATTTCAAAATTAAGACCGACGGCTTTTAAAGAAGGAAATGTTGTGCATATCGAAACTAAAAAAGTTTTAGGCAAGCATTCAGGAATTATAAATTTCACTTTAGGCCAAAGACGCGGACTTGGAATTGCTTATCCTGAACCGCTTTTTGTGGTTAAAATTGATCCGAAAGAAAATGTAGTTTTTGTGGGTGGTGAAGAATATTTGCAGAATAAAAAGTTTTTGATTCGTGATTTGAATTGGCTTGCTGGAGATTTGGAAGAGGGCGCGGAAATTAATGCAAAAGTTCGGTTGAGATCGAGCCACAGTGAAGAAGATGCGGTGATTACAATTGGTAAAAAAGGTGAAGCCGAAGTGGTGATGAAATCGTCAACTCGGGCGATAACTCCGGGGCAGGCTTGTGTAATTTACCAAGATTCTCGAGTTTTAGGCGGCGGCTGGATTACGAAGGAAATAGAATAAGATTGTTTGAGATCCCGAAACAAGTTCGGGGTGACGAAAAAAGATAAATTACCCTAAACCTTCATCCTGAAATTGTTTCAGGGTCTTATAAAAAACTCCATATTTCCATCAGCATAATCACAAAAACACAATCGTAGAATTTAAAAAACCCGCGACTAAACTAACGAAAACTCCCAAATATTTTAGAAAAAATAGACCTTCAAAAAGCCTCTTTATTGCTCGAAATATTCTTAACTTTATCAATCTAAATAACTTAGAAAATGACTGAACAAAATTTTGACCTAGTAGTAATTGGTGCTGGTCCTGGTGGATATGTTGCGGCAATTCGCGCAGCGCAATTAGGCTTAAAAACAGCTTGTGTAGAAAAAAGAAAATCTTTGGGTGGAACTTGCTTAAATGTTGGTTGTATTCCTTCAAAAGCTTTACTTGAAATTTCTCATAAATTTCATGACGCCGATCATCAATTTGAGAAGCTTGGAATTACAGTTTCTAAACCAAAAATTGATGTGAAAAAATTATTGGCGAACAAGAATGAAATCGTTACTGGCTTGACTGGCGGGATTGCTGGTTTGTTTAAGAAAAACAAAGTGACTTCTCTTGAAGGTGCGGCGAAATTTTTGGATAAAAATACTATCGAAATTACTAAAGCTGACGGCAGCAAAGAAAAAATCACTTCTAAAAATTTCATCATTGCAACTGGTTCAGAAGTTACAAAATTACCAGGTGTGGAAATTGATGAAAAAGTAATTGTTTCTTCAACTGGCGCGCTAGATTTAGAAAAAGTTCCTGGCAAAATGATTGTAATCGGAGCTGGTGTAATTGGCCTTGAACTTGGTTCAGTTTGGGGAAGATTTGGTGCAGAAATTGAAGTGGTTGAGTTCTTAGATAAAATTACTCCAGCAATGGATAATGAAGTTTCTCGCAACTTCCAAAGAATTCTTGAAAAACAAGGTTTCAAATTCCGTCTTTCAACAAAAGTTGTGTCAGTGAAAAAAGACAAAACTGGTGCGAAAGTAGAGATTGAATCTGTGGCTGATGGCAAAAAAGAAACTCTTTCTGCTGATGTGGTCTTGGTGGCAATTGGTCGCCGTCCAAATACAGAAAATTTAGGACTAGAAAATGTTGGAATTAAATTAAACCAACGCGGCTTCATCGAAAATAATCACTTAAAAACTTCCGCAGATAATATTTATGTAATTGGCGATGTAACAACTGGTCCAATGCTGGCTCACAAAGCTGAAGATGAAGGTGTTGCGGCAGCTGAAATGATTGCAGGGCAAAAAGGTCATGTGAATTATGATGTAATTCCAAATGTAATTTACACTTATCCAGAAATTGCTTCGGTTGGTAAAACTGAAGAAGAATTGAAAGCGGCGGGAATTGCTTACAAGACTGGTAAATTCTCAATGATGGCAAACTCTAGAGCGCGCGCTACTGGAGATGATCAAGGTTTCGTAAAAATTTTGGCTGACGCTAAAACGGATCGCATTTTAGGCGCTCACATCATTGCTCGTGAAGCTGGAAATACAATTCATGAAGTAGTTGTGGCTATGGAGTTTGGCGGATCTGCTGAAGATTTGGCTAGAACTTGTCATGCTCACCCAACTTATAATGAAGCTGTAAAAGAAGCTGCAATGGCAGTTGACAAAAGACAAATCCATAGTTAAAAACTTTTTTGCATCAGGCGTCTCGGTGGCACTTACTGTAAGGCAGTGGACCCAAAGCACAGGTTTATCTTAAATTTTGTCTAGCTCGCTACTTAGTCCACGCTGAAGAACCAACTCCCCAACCTAACAACTCTTAACTCGATAAATTTTTAGTAAAAAAATCTCCAGCAAATGGAATAAAATTTGGATCAAAAAATTCTTTAGCTTTCCGAGCTTCAGTAGTTTTCTGATGTGGTTTAAG
>CAMCME010000066.1 GCA_945875925.1 Rickettsia typhi
TTTGGATTTCTTTTCCAGTTTGTGGGTTACGACCTTTTCTAGCAGCAGTTTTTACTACTTTAAAAGTACCGAAACCGATCAAAGTAACTACATCACCTTTTTTCAAAGCTTTAGATGTAGCTTTCAAGAAAGCTTCCAAAGCTGCGCCAGCATCTTTTTGAGATAGACCAGTTTGATTAGCAATTTCTTTGATTAAGTCTGTTTTATGCATTGTTAGATCTCTTTTTAATTAATAACTAAAATTTGAACATGTACTGTGAAGCGGCTTGTAGGCTACTTCTACAACAATGTTGTGATTCGAAATTATATTGAAGAAATTTGAAAGCAACTATTAATTTATAAAAAATATAATTGTATCAGATTAACGCAGGGCTAGCTTGCGGAATATATCATTTTTTCCGTGACAACAAAATCAAGCCTCTGATCGGTATTTTCTGCTTCCAACATACCTTCGTGCCTTTGAAAGTCATATGCCAGAGCAATGGCAATTATTTGAGAATTTTCCTTTTTTAGAAATTCAATCGTGCGATCAAAAAATCCACCACCCATTCCAAGTCTTGATAAATAAGGGTCGAATGCAAGTAAAGGCATGATTATAATATTTGGCGCTACTTTATTACCACTTAATGGCTCAAGAATTTTTGGGAAAAAGAAATTGGTTGTAAAGGATTGATTTTGTTGATGTGCGATGAAATCAAGGTGATGATCTTTTTTTGTAATTATCGGATAAGAAAATTTGATATTATTTTTTATGAAATGTTCTTCGATTAAAACTGTTGCGACTTCGTTATAGGAAGAGTGATAGATGGAAAAGATTTTAGATTTCTCACCTTGGTAAATTTGGGGAAGAAGATTGATGATGAAATTTTGATTTATTGCGTGAGATTTTGTTGCAACTTCTTGATCGGTGAGGGCGTTTCTCTTGTCTTTAAATATAATACGAAGCCTTTGTTTTTCTTCTATGGCGGACATGTGAAAACAAGATTGATTTATTCAAGGTGTCATTTAGCCAAAACTATCATCTCGAACAAAGTGAGATCTCTCGCTTCGCTCGAGATGACAGTCGGGCGAGAGACGAGAAGGTTTAGCTACGATAATCTTTATTAATTTTGATATATTCTTCATTCAAATCGCAAGTCCAGATAGTAGCTTGGTTACTTGCAATTATCGGTTTTACAGCCAAATCAACATTAATAGTCACTTCCGAATTTTTTAAATATTCGTGAACAACTTTTTCTTCATATTGCGGATGTTTCGCGCCGTCTTTGGTTAATTGGTAATCGCCAATTTTTACCACCAATTTTTCTGGTGAAGTGTCTGTGCAAGATTTTCCAACAGCCATCACAATGCGTCCCCAATTGGGATCGCAGCCCGCGATAGCGGTTTTAACTAGCGGAGAATTGCCAATTGCCAAAGCAACTTCTTTGGCTTGTTGTTTATTTGCAGCACCTTGAACGGTAATTTCGATAAGTTTTTTTGCACCTTCGCCGTCAACCACAATCATCTTCGCAAGGACCAGCATCACATCTTTTAAGGCTGATTTGAAACTTTCTAAAGCTGTGTCAAATGGATCTGAAATTAATGCGTGATCTGCTGCTTTAGTTGCGAAAAGCAAAACTGTGTCATTGGTTGATTGGTCTGAATCTACAGTGATTGAGTTGAAGCTGTCTTCGCAAATTTCTTTAAGCAAAATTGACAGTGCATTTGAAGAAATATTAGCGTCGCAGAAAATATAGCCAAGCATGGTTGCCATATTTGGCGCGATCATTCCCGAGCCTTTGGCGAAACCTGTAATTGAAACTGTTTTACCAAAAATTTCGCAAGTTTTTGAGATAGATTTTTGTTTAGTGTCGGTGGTCATGATGGCTTTTGCAGCCTTTTCCCAAGAGGCTTCATCACTTGCAAGATTTTTTACTAAATCAGGAATCACAGAAGTGATCAGTTCGTAATTTAAAGTTTCTCCAATTACACCAGTTGAAGAGATAAAAATTTTTTCATCCTTGCAATTCAAGCTTTCAGAGATTTTTTGCGCGCTTTTTAAAACTGTTTCTTCGCCATATTTTCCAGTGAAAGCATTAGCATTTCCGGCATTAACGATTAGAGATTTTGCAAGTCCCTGTTTGATATTTTTTTTGCACCAAGAAACTGGAGCCGCAGGCATCGAAGAGTTGGTGAAGACGCCCGCCACATTGGCTTCATTTTCAAAAACTACTAAAAGCAGATCATCACGATTTTTATATTTTATGCCGCAATTAGTGGTGGCGATTTTTACGCCTTTGATTGGAATCATGTGATAAATTAATTTTGGATTTCTTTAGCGAATTCAGCAACTTTGTTCAAAGCCGCTTCGCAAATTTCTGCATTTGATTTATTCGCAGAAAAATTTTCGTCAATCTCTTTCACAAAAGCCGATCCAATTACAACTCCATTAGCGCCAATTTTAGCGAACTGGCCAGCTTGTTTTGGTTCTTTGATACCAAACCCAATCACAACTGGTAAATTTGAGCTGGTGCGAATCTTTTGCAGGTTAATTTTATTATCTTCCAAATTGGCCGATTTTGTGCCGGTAATTCCAAGCATGGAAATTAAATATAAAAATCCGCTGGCAGTTTGAGAAATTTTGGCGATGCGCGCCTCATCTGTGGTTGGCGCGATTAATTGAATTAAATCGATATTTGATTTTTCTACAGCTTTTAAAACTTCGGCATTTTCTTCCATTGGCAAATCAACAATTAAAACGCCATCAACGCCTGTTTTAGCTGCTTCAGAGAAAAATTTATCACAGCCAAATTTGAAAACTGGATTGTAATAAGTCATTAAAACAATCGGAGTCTCAGAATCTATTTTTCTAAATTCTTCCACCATCAATAAAGTTTTTTGTAAAGATGCGCCGTTCAAAATAGCGCGTTTAGAGGCGTTTTCAATTGTTGGTCCGTCGCCCGCTGGGTCAAGAAATGGCACGCCAAGCTCGATAATGTCGGCGCCTTTTGCAGGTAAATTTTTTAAAATATTTAGCGATGTTTCGTAATTAGGGTCGCCCGCGCAGATATAAGTGACAAAGGCGCATTGGTTTTTTGCGGATAGTTCAGAGAATTTTTTGGCGATGCGTTTCATTTTAGTTTCTTAAATTTTTTATAAAGTGTTGTCATTTTGAGCGTAGCGAGAAATCTCATGAGGTTGATGGGAGTTCAAGAGTCATGAGATTTCTCGCTACGCTCGAAATGACAGAATGTGGCAAGACATTTTGAATAGTGGCGAATTTACTCCTCAACTTTTTCTTCTGTCTCAGGCTTTTTTTCTTTCTCAACATCCTCAGTTCCATATAATTCAGCTCTTTTCACCCAACCCTTTTTATTATTAATTTTAATCGCACACCAATCATCCACACATTTTATATATTCGCCAATCACATTATTTTGCAGGCGAAAAAGGATACGCGACTTCTCTTTGCTTTTGTTATACATATTGACCGATTTTTTAGTGGTGCGCACCATCAACATTCTTTTTTTGGTTAATAAACTTTGATTAACCCAGCCAGTTTGTTTTTCGTAATCTTCGATTTCGTTCCAATTGTCATATTCGTTAATCACACGAACTGGAATTGATTTGATTTTGTAAGTAAATTTAATTGGATAATTTTGTCCTGGACCTGCGCGGACATTTGTTTCTGAGGCGCGAAGTGAAGAGTAATAATTAGTTTCCTGAATTTTTTGTACAGCCAAAACGGGCTGCGAAAAAAAGAAGGCGAGAGTAAAAAAGCTGATGAAAAATTTTTTCATTTTATTTTCATTTATTTTTTTTGAGACTTTTTTTTGTGATAAATTTTACCGCCATTTTTTAGGTTTAGTTGTTTAGCGCGAGTCACGGCTAAATCATCTTTATCAACATCTTTAGTGATCACACTTCCAGCGCCAATTACCGCGCCATCAGCAATTTCAACTGGCGCCACTAATGCGCTGTTAGAGCCGATGAAAACATTTTTACCAATCTTGGTTCTGAATTTGCTGTAACCATCATAATTGCAAGTGATTGTGCCAGCGCCAATGTTTGATGATTCATCAATTTCGCTGTCACCAATATAACTTAAATGATTTATTTTTGAGCCTTTTTTGATTGTAGATTTTTTGATTTCGACGAAATTTCCAACTCTAACTTCCGCGCCCAAATCAGTTTCTGGTCTAATTCTAGCAAATGGGCCGATCAAAGATTTAGAGCCAATTCTTGCACCTTCAATATGGCAGAAAGAAAGAATTTCAACTTCCGCAGCAATCTCAACTTTTGGGCCAAAAAATACATGAGGTTGAATTATCACATCAGCGGCAATTTTGGTGTCGTAAGAAAAATAAACTGAATTTGGATCAAGCATTGTGACGCCTGATTCCATCATTTTTTTTCTAATTTGGTTTTGTTTTAAGCCTTCAACTTTGGCAAGTTCGAAGCGAGAATTTACACCCAAAACTTCATCTTCATGTGTTTCGATAAAAGTACGCTTCAAGTCCATTTCGCCTGCAATTCCAACGATGTCGGTTAAATAAAATTCGCCAGCCGCATTTTCATTTTTAACTTTGCTCAAAAGTTTTTCGATCAATTTTCCTTGAACTGTAACAACACCTGAATTGCAAAGTGTAATTTTTCTTTCTTTGGCATTTGCATCTTTTGTTTCAATAATTCTTTCTAAATGTTCTGTTTTATCAACCACCAAGCGGCCATAGCCATTTTCTTCGAAGCAGTGAAAACCTAAAACACAAAGTGCGTAATTGTCGGTTTTCTCAATCATTTTATTGATGATTTGTGACGAAATTAAAGGCGTGTCTCCATATAAAATTACAACTTTTTCTGAGATTTTTGATAAAGCTGCAAGACCAGTTTGAACAGCGTGCGCTGTGCCTCTGCGTTCTTTTTGAATGGCGAAGGAAATTTTAATTTCTGGATGCGCTTTGATAATTTTTTCTTTGAATTGCTCCATCTCTTCTGAGATCACGATGGCAATATTTTTGGGCTGAGATTTTTTTGCGGTATCAATCACCATATTCAACATTTCGCGAGCAGCAACTTTATGCATCACCTTCGGCAAATCTGATTTCATTCTAGTGCCTTTGCCTGCTGCAAGGATAACGATGGAGAGATTTTGGGTCATTGTGAATTTTAAATTTATAAGGGGTAAAATCTTGTGAATTTTACCCCTTATTAATGAGACTTATAAGATGACTTGCCAAAAATAATTTTTTCTCGGTGTCATCCCCGTGAAAACGGGGATCCAGAAGTGAGTTTCCTCTATATTTAAAAATCGCACTGGATCCCCGTTTTCACGGGGATGACACCGAATTTTTGACTTAGTTAGCAGCTTTGTTAACTAATTTATTTTTTGCAATCCATGGCATCATAGCGCGAAGATCTTCACCAGTTTTTTCAATCGGGTGAGCTTTGCCTTTAGCGCGTAGAGCGTCGAAATTTTTATTTCCAGATTTAAATTCAGTCATGAATTCTTTTACGAATGCACCTGATTGAATTTCACCTAAAATTCTTTTCATTTCTGCTTTAGTTTCTGCAGTAACAACTCTTGGTCCACGGCTTACATCACCATATTCCGCAGTGTTTGAAATTGAATAACGCATGTTGGCGATTCCACCTTCATAAAGAAGATCAACAATCAATTTCATTTCATGTAAACATTCGAAATAAGCCATTTCAGGAGCGTATCCAGCTTCAGTCAAAGTTTCAAAACCAGCTTGAATTAATGCAGTAACACCGCCGCAAAGAACAGCTTGTTCACCGAATAAATCAGTTTCGCATTCTTCTTTGAAGTTAGTTTCGATGATTCCAGATCTGCCACCACCAACGCCTGAAGCGTAAGAAAGAGCGATTTGTAAAGCGTTGCTCGATTTATCTTGAGCAACTGCAACTAGACAAGGAACTCCGCCACCTTTTACATATTCACCGCGAACTGTGTGTCCTGGGCCTTTAGGGGCAACCATGAAAACATCTAAATCAGCTCTTGGTTTGATCAATTCGAAATGGATGTTTAAGCCATGAGCGAAAGCTAAGGCCGTGCCTTGCTTCATATTGTCATGTAAATCTTGAGCGTAAATATCAGCTTGAAGTTCATCTGGAGTTAAAACCATTACAACATCCGCCCATTTAGCAGCTTCCACATTTGAAAGAACTTCGAAACCAGCATTTTGTGCTTTTGCAATTGTTGGAGAACCAGCGCGAAGTGCAATTTTAACTTCTTTAACGCCTGAATCTCTAAGGTTTTGAGCATGTGCATGGGCTTGAGAACCATAGCCGATGATGGCAACTTTTTTAGATTTGATGATATTTAAATCGGCATCACGATCGTAATAAACTTTCATTAATTGATGTTGGTTTAATTGATAAATTCGCTTAGTGCTTTGACGCAGGACGGCTTTTTTAAAGTTTTCTCTAGAAATATTTTAAAATTTTTCTGGGGGAGATTTTTGCTTTTCGAAAAGCAAGATCGCCATTCCAGCAAATAATGCCATTAGTGCAATAATTTTTTTAGGAAATTGTAAAAAATGTTTGGCTACCAAGACTTGTCATCTCGAACTTTAGTGAGAGATTTCATGAGTTTGGGTAGATAAACTCATGAAATCTCTCACTAAAGTTCGAGATGACAGTTTGGATGATATTTTAAAACTGGTTAAAATCCTTCAACACTTCCAAATAAACCTGCTGCAACTTCAAAATATCCACCACTTCGGCGAATTCATTAATTTGATGTGCGGTTTGGTTGATTAGGCCGAATTCCACAACTTCGGCGTAGTCTTTAATGAATCTTGCATCAGAAGTGCCGCCAGTGGTGCTAAGAACAGCAGTTTCGCCGCAAGTTTTTTTGATGGCTTTGGATAAAGACTCTGCCAAAAATTTTGGTGAACTTAAGAAAGATTCGCCGCTGGTGCGGTGATTTAATTCAAAACTCGCGCCCATTCCTTCAGCAGATTTTCTGCAAACATAATCAACTAAATCAATGATTGAGCTGGAAGTGTGAGCATCATTAAAACGAATGTTAAAATTAGCCGAAGCTTCGTTTGGAATTACATTATTACCCAAATTTTGCGAAATGATGGCGCTGATTTCGAGATTAGTCGGATCGAAAAATTCATTACCATTATCAAATTTGTGATCTTTCAAAATTTTCAAAAGATTGATCAAAGTGGTATTTGGATTTACGGCATTTTCAGGATAAGCAATGTGACCTTGTTTGCCGATGATTTTCACTGAAAAACCAATGCTGCCACGCCTTCCAATTTTTACCATATCGCCAAATTTTTTCGAACTTGTTGGCTCACCAACAATACAATGAGTGATTTTGTGATTAGAATTTTTCATCCATTCCAAAACTTTTTTCGTGCCGTTTACGCCATCAGCTTCTTCATCATTAGTGATTAAAAATCCGATGCTGAAATTTGGTTTTCCTTTGGCTAAAATTTCTTCAACAGCAGAAACAAAACAAGCAATGGCGCATTTCATATCAACTGCGCCGCGGCCGAAGAGTTTATTATCGACAATTTTGGCAGCGAATGGGTCGTGAGTCCAAGCATCTAATTTTCCTGCGGCGACAACATCAGTGTGGCCTGCGAAATATAGAATTTTGTCTGAGTTATTTGGGTTATAAACGGCGTGCAGATTATTCACGACATATGAGTTATCGCCTTCATATTCCAAGGTTTCACAGGTGAAACCGAGATTTGAAAGATGGTCGGATAAAAATTTTATCACCTCGTCATTTTTCCCGCTGAAAGATGGAATTTGAATTAATTTTTGAGAAAGGGTGATGGAGTTGTGATTGATCATTTTAATAATTAATTTAAGTGCTCCAAGACCGCTTAAAAGATACTCGTCATCCTTGGCTCGCAGAGCCGAGGATCTCATGA
>CAMCME010000067.1 GCA_945875925.1 Rickettsia typhi
TTTGATCGTAACTTCTTTTTTCTGCACCACCTGATTTAGACAAATATGTCGTGATTGCAGCTGTTAATGTTGTTTTACCGTGATCAACGTGGCCGATTGTGCCGATGTTAACATGGGGTTTGTTGCGTTGGAAGACTTGTTTGGTCATATATCTGTACCAATTATTTACGATTTATATTCAAACTAAGAAATTGTTTCAAAGCTTGGAAATGTGCTCGATATTTCTGTGACAGAATATCAAAGCAAAGTTTTAAAAAAATTACGAAACAAAATTATCGTCTCGAAAGAAATTTTCTTTCGAAATCTTTTTAAAACTTTTTTGGAAGTTGAAAAACTAAAGACTTTTAACTCTAAGTAAAATCACGGCTTCGCATCTTTTTAGAGTTGAAATATTCAACTCCTGTATTCAAAGAGGTCGCGCATTATTAAAATACAAAAATAAATTGCAAGATAAAGTTTTAAAAAACTTAAATTATATTTTAACAATTTTCTACACATCTGTTAAGACATGCTTGGAACATGGCGCGACGCTCTTTTTATCAATAACAACCTAAAAAATAAATTAGGCTTTTTTAGCTTTAATTTCATCAGCTACGGCATTCGGAACTGGTTCGTAAGAATCAAATACCATTGAATATTGAGCTCTACCTTGAGACAAAGATCTTAAGCTATTTACATAACCAAACATTGAAGCTAGAGGAACACGAGCAGTAATTACTTGTGCAACATCACGGCCTTCAAGATTCATGATTTGACCACGACGACTATTAATATCACCTATCACATCACCCATATATTCTTCAGGAGTAACAACTTCTACTTTCATGATTGGTTCAAGAATGATTGAGCCAGCTTTTTCCATAGCTTCTCTGAAAGCTGCACGAGCAGCTATTTCGAAGGCGAGGACGCTCGAGTCAACATCATGATAAGCACCATCCATTAAACTTGTTTTTAATCTAACAACTGGGAATCCAGCTAGGAAACCAGTTTCTTTTGCTGATTCAAGACCTTTTTCAACACCCGGGATGAATTCTTTTGGAACACGACCACCAACAACCTTGCTTTCGAAAGAGAAATTTTCAACAACTTCTGCAGGCATTGGTTCGAAGATGATTTTAACTTTTGCAAATTGTCCAGAACCACCAGATTGCTTTTTGTGAGTGTAATCGATTTCAACTTTTTTAGTGATAGTTTCGCGATAAGCAACTTTTGGTTGACCAATATTAGCATCAACTTTGAACTCGCGTTTCATACGGTCAATTATGATTTCAAGATGCAACTCACCCATTCCTCTTAAGATTGTTTGACCTGATTCTTGATCAGATTCAATTCTCAAAGAAGGATCTTCTGAAGCCAAACGAGATAAAGCCATGCCCATTTTTTCTTGGTCAGCTGTTGATTTTGGCTCAACAGAAACTTCGATTACTGGTTCAGGGAATTCCATTTTTTCAAGGATGATATGGTTATCTTGTTCAACCAAAGTATCACCAGTTGTAGTGCCTTTTAAACCAGCAAGAGCAACGATGTCACCAGCGTAAGCTTCTTTGATATCTTCACGATTATTTGCATGCATCAATAGAATTCTACCAACTCTTTCTTTAGAATTTTTGATACTATTAACTAATCCCGAGCCACTAGTAAGAACGCCTGAATAGATACGCACGAAAGTAAGAGATCCAACGAAAGGATCAGTCATGATTTTGAAAGCTAGACCTGCGAATTTTTTATCACCGCAAGTTATGCTGATTTCTTCACCAGTATCGCTATTGATAGCACTTACAGATTTAATGTCTTGTGGACTTGGTAGATAATCAACAACAGCGTCAAGTAGAGTTTGAACACCTTTGTTTTTGAAGGCGGTACCGTTAAGAACTGGAACGAAAGCAGCATTGATGGTCCCTTGTCTGATACATCTTTTTAGATCAGATTCAGAAATTTCTTTACCAGCTAGATATTCTTCCATCAAAACATCATCTTGTTCGATAGCCATTTCAACTAGCATTTCACGATATTCGTTACATTTTTCAACCATGTCAGCTGGAATTTCTTCATAAGCGAAATCAGCTCCCATAGTTTCATCTCTCCAAACTACAGCTTTCATTTTAACTAGATCGATCAAACCACCATAGTCTTCAGCTTGGTTTATTGGTAATTGAATGATAAGTGGTTTTGCACCAAGTCTGGTTTTCATCATTTCTACACAACGGTAGAAGTTAGCACCAACGCGATCCATCTTATTTACGAAACACATTCTTGGAACGCGATATTTATTAGCTTGTCTCCAAACTGTTTCAGATTGCGGTTCAACACCAGCAACTGCGTCAAATACACAAATTGCACCATCAAGAACGCGAAGAGATCTTTCAACTTCGATAGTGAAATCTACGTGACCTGGAGTGTCGATAATGTTAATTCTATGTTCTTTCCAGAAACAAGTTGTAGCAGCAGAAGTGATTGTGATACCGCGTTCTTGCTCTTGTTCCATCCAATCCATTGTGGCAGCGCCATCATGAACTTCACCTATTTTGTGAGATTTTCCTGTGTAGAAAAGAACGCGCTCAGTTGTGGTAGTTTTACCAGCGTCAATGTGAGCCATGATACCAATATTGCGATACTTTTCGATTTCGATTTGTCGTGCCATAAAAATAAAAAATGGTTAAGTTGTTTGATTGTAATTAGCTAAATTTACTTGGATTTAAAAGCTAAAAATGCTTTGCTTCAAAAGTCTTAAGTGAGGGCGGCGCAATATAGTTTGGGCTTTCTAATTCACAAGAAATTATTTCGAGAGGTGCTTGCAGATTCTGGCGATTGAAATGACTGGCTTGCAAATAGAAAAAATTCTTCTTTTTCCATCTATCAAAGTCATGTTTTTGCCTAGAGTTGCAATGGTGTGTAAACCATGTGGATATTTGTCTAATTGATTTGGATGAACTTCGATTTCGGTTTCTTCTTGGAAATTTTCAATATCTAGAGTAGTGATTTTATTGATCACAATTGAACTGCCATAGGCCGCTTTGCAATTTTGCGCCGGTCTATATAAAAAGCCATTATGCAAGAAAATTTCTCCAGCACTGCGAGAAGAAGTTATGTCGTCTTTAACTGGATTTTTCGGATGCATTTTCCAATCACCAAGCAAGTCTTGACTGTAAGCCAAATGCAGCTTGCTATCACCTTGATTATTAATTGTGAAAAATAACCACCAAATGTTGTTATATTTTACGATTGAAGGATCAACTACAGACATGTCAGTAATTAGATCTTTTACTTTTTCCAAAGTGGCGTCTTCTTTGATTTTATAAAGCTCAAGTTTATTTGCTTTATAGCTTTCAACTAAGGCAAATCTTTGCTCATTATCGCTGAAAATATATGGGTAAGAAAGGTGGAAAGGCTTAGACAAAACAAGACTTTCTTTTACAACATTTAAATTTTCATCAATTTGAAAATGAGATATATTGCCGCGTCTTTCCAAATAAGTATATTTTTCAAAAAATATGTTTTTCTTGCCTTCTTTATCAATGAATCCAAAAGGATCAGCGCAGAAGCCTACCCAACTTTTATAAGGCAACCAATTGATTTTTTGGTTTGGGATTGTCAGAAACTCTTCTATGCCGCATTTAGCCACACCAATATTCCATTCATTCACCAAAAATAATTTTCCGATTATTTTGTCAAAAAATCTTTTGGCAATAGCGCGCCAAGACTTGATGTGAGTGTTTCTTAAGTAAGAATGGAAAGAGCAATAATGATATTTAAATCTTCTGCGGTATTTCTTAATATTAATATCGGCTGTGTTCTTGTAGTTAAGTCTTCTGAACCTTACAGCGTATCTGTGATAAATTAATAAAAAGCAGAAATAAATTTGATATTCAGAAGCTGAGTGAGAATTATCAGAATGTTTAAGAAAGATCTTGTAGAAAGGATCGCCAGTGCCATCGAAATCTTCGATTTTTTTGAATAATTCTTTAATTACTTCTCTGTTAAAAACCATGTTATGGCTTATTCCAGATAGATCTTGAAATTCTGCTGGAAGATTTTTAACAGCTAAATCTGGAAGTAATTTTTCAATATGAACCGCAACTCTTTGGTCGAAAGGTCTTCTGCAAACTTTAGTGTCTTTGCTGATATTGTAGAAAGGTCTGCCGCAATCATCAAACATCTTAACTTTGCGGAAAAAAACCGTATCACTATCGAGTATCAAAACATTTTTGGAGATTCCTGGAATAACTAGAGGGGAGTACATCTTGAGCAATTGTTGGAAATACCAACCACTTGCTCCACCAACATAACTTTTTACCAAATCCAGTGAGAATGGAAATGATGCTTCATCAATCCAATTAGCGTTGTTGGTGTATTTTTCTCTAGAAATAATGTAAATATTTCTAACACCAACAAGCTTTTTTTTAGCGGCTTCAATACAGTATTCTAAGACTGCGAGGTCTTTTTTATGTACGGGTATTACAACATCAAACTCGACATTTTTCTGTAATGAAGCCATTAAGCATTTACCAACGATAATGAGCGAAAGCTTTGTTAGCTTCAGCCATTTTGAATACTTCTTCTTTTTTCTTAGCAGCCCAACCTTTGTTTTCCAAAGATTCTAGAATAACTGTAACAACTTTAACTGAGAGGTTTCTGCCTTTGATATTTTCAACAGCAGTTTTAAGCCATTTCAAAGCAAGTGCAGATCCGCGTCTAGCAGAAACTTCAACTGGAATTTGGTAAGTAGCACCACCTATTCTTCTAGATCTAACTTCAACTTTTGGAGTTACATTTTCCAAAGCTTCTTTGAAGATATCAATTGGGCTTTTTTTAAGCTTTTTTTCAAGATTATCAAAAGCTTCGTAGATTGCTTTTTCAACAACTGATTTTTTACCATCATTCATTAGACGGTTAACGAATCTTGTAACAATAACTTCGTTATATTTCGCATCAGGAATAATTTTTCTGATCTTTGCTGCTCTTCTTCTCATTTTAGTAAAATTTAAACATTATAGAATGGGCTTCAGTCCAGCACGACTTTGCCCGAGATTTTCAAAACTATTTGGCCTAATTATTTAGGTTTTTGCGCACCGTATTTAGAACGAGCTTGTTTACGATTTTTAACACCTTGAGTATCGAAATAACCTCTGATGATATGGTAACGAACACCTGGCAAATCTTTTACGCGACCACCACGGATAGCTACAACAGAGTGCTCTTGTAGGTTATGACCTTCACCTGGAATGTAAGCAATAACTTCAAATCCGTTAGTTAATTTAACACGAGCAACTTTACGAAGCGCTGAGTTTGGTTTTTTAGGAGTTGTAGTATAAACGCGAGTACAAACACCTCTTTTTTGAGGGCAAGCTTTCATAGCTGGAACCTTGTTTTTACTAACCTGTTTAACTCTAGGCTTTCTTATCAATTGATTAATCGTTGGCATTGATTGCTATCTTTAAATTATATTATTTTTGCAAAATTTTCAGGATTTTTACGAAGCAACTTTATTCGTGAAGACATCCAAAATTTGAGGAGGGCGGGCTTTTTAGTGGGAGAAAAAAATTTAGTCAATAAAAAAAACCAAATTCTCTAAAAATCCTTTATTGCACCTATTTTTCAAATTGCTTTTCTTATAAAAATTATAGGAAAAACAATTTGAAAAGATCTTTCAGGATAGAGATAAATCCCTATCCTGAAAAAAACCAAAACTACAAGTCTTTAGCATTGTTAGCTAGATAATCAGCAACACCTTGAGCGTCAGCTTTCATACCTTTTTTACCTTTATTCCAACCAGCTGGGCAAACTTCGCCGTGAGCTTGGAAGAATTTTAGAGATTCAACCATACGAATTGCTTCGTCGATATTTCTGCCAAGTGGTAAATCATTAACAACTTGATGACGAACCACACCATCTTGATCGATCAAGAATGTGCCACGAAGAGCAACAGCTTCACCAGTTAAAACATCATAATCGCGGGCGATTTGTTTAGTGATGTCAGAAACTAGAGGATATTGAACTTGGCCAATACCACCTTTTTCAACTGGAGTATTTTTCCAAGCGATGTGACTAAATTTTGAATCTACAGAAACGCCAATAACTTCAGCGCCAAGATCTTTGAATTCTTTTAAACGATTATCGAAAGCGATAATTTCTGAAGGGCAAACGAAAGTGAAATCAAGTGGGTAGAAAAATAATACCCCGATTTTGCCTTTTAAATATTCGCTAAGATTGAATTTATCATTGATTTCGTTATTTGGCATAACTGCTGCAGCCGTGAAATCTGGGGCTTTTTTTCCAACTAGAACTGACATGTTTTGTGAAATTTAATTGATATGAGAGTGAATTACTCAGTAATTAGATTTAAGTTTTAACCACCTAAAATCAACCCCAAACTTTTAGGAAAAGTTTTTAGAATTTTACTTTGCAATTTGGCATTGAGATAGCTACCTTTTTCTTCTCGTTTTTAAAATTTTTCATCATACGAAAGATACCAACTTAAGATCAAAATATTTAAATCTATGTCTCTTCTTGATTCAAAGCCAATTTACAAACCTTTTAACTATCCTTGGGCTTATGATGCTTGGTTAAAACAACAGCAAATTCACTGGCTTCCCGAGGAAGTTCCTTTGGCTGACGATGTGCGCGACTGGAAACATAATTTAACTACCAGCGAAAGAAATCTTCTTACACAAATTTTCCGCTTTTTTACACAAGCTGATATTGAAGTAAATAACTGCTATATGAAGCATTACTCACAAGTTTTCAAACCGACAGAAGTTCAAATGATGCTTTCTGCTTTTTCAAATATGGAAACTGTTCACATCGCTGCTTATTCTCATTTGCTTGATACAATCGGCATGCCAGAAACTGAATATTCAGCCTTCATGAAATATAAAGAAATGAAGGATAAATATGATTACATGCATCAATTCGGCGTATCAACTAAGAAAGATATTGCCACAACAATGGCTGTGTTTGGTGGCTTTACTGAAGGTTTGCAGCTATTTGCCTCTTTTGCAATTTTGTTAAATTTCCAACGCTTTGGAAAAATGAAAGGTATGGGACAAATTATTGCTTGGTCTGTGCGTGACGAAACTTTACACACCAATTCAATCATCAAATTATTCAGAACTTTCGTTCAAGAAAATCCTGAGGTTTGGGATGAAGAATTGAAAAGCCGTCTTTACAAAGCTTGCGCCACAATTGTGCATTTTGAAGATGCCTTTATTGATTTGGCTTTTGAAACAGGAAATATTGAAGGCCTAACTTCTCGTGAAGTTAAAAGATATATCCGCTATATTGCGGATAGAAGATTGAACCAGCTTGGACTTAAAGAAATCTACATGATTGATGATAATCCACTGCCTTGGCTTGATGAAATTTTGAATGGCGTTGAACATACAAATTTCTTTGAGAATCGTGTTACTGAATATAGCAAAGCCTCTACTACAGGAACTTGGGAAGATGTTTTTAACGACATTGATCAAGATCGTCAAAAAATGTTGGTGATCTAAAAATATGAAAAACTTGAAGAGCAAATTTTTATCAAAAGCTTTTCTCAGCCTGTTTTTCATATGCGCCTTCACCCAAAATGGGCTGGCTTCTAACAGCAGAAATTTAACCGTTTTTGCTGAACAGAATATGGTTTTGGCACTAACTAAAATCGCCCGACTTTATTCACAAAAAAACAATGTTGTCGTTTCAATAAATTTTAATTCTTCTTTGGAATTATTGAATGATGTTGATTCGGGCGAACCAGCCGATGTTTTTATTTCGGCAAATTCTGCTATGATTGATTCTCTTAGACAAAAAGGCTT
>CAMCME010000068.1 GCA_945875925.1 Rickettsia typhi
TCTATTGATCGCATTAGCTTCATCTTTTTGGTAAAAATTAAAACTTAAAAAAACCAGCGGTATATTGATACAGCAAGTTTTTTTAAGTTTTAATTTTCCCTCAAAAATACTTTGCTACTGCGATCAATAGATTTTTAGTTTGGTATAAAAATTCAAATTAACAAATTAAGGTAAATCAAAATGGCTGGAAAACCTAAAACTTCTAAGTCTAAAAGAAATTCTATTCTTTTTAAGATGGTTAGCACTGCTGGAACTGGATATTTTTATCTAGCTCGCAGAAACCCTAAACAAAAACAAGAAAAAATGATCTTTTCTAAATATGATCCGATCAAAAGACAGCATGTAGAATTTAAAGAGCAAAAGCTCTCTAGTTAGTATTAGGGCGGACGAAAGTCCGCCTTTTTTATTTGTGCATTTTATACAAAAACATAAATTTATACTCCCAGCCAACTTCGTCTTTTTGGTAAAAATTTACTCGAAGAATAACGCTGTATCACTTGATACAGCTTTTATTCTTTGTCGCAATTTTTCCTCAAAAATCCTTTGTTGGCTGGGAGTATGAATTTATGTTTTGGTATAGTTTTTAGTTCAGATTTCATCCTCATTTAAATTCTCCTTTTATGTCAGATCAAACACTCTCTTCTCTTTCATCATCAATTATCGAAGTAGTAGAAAAAGCCGCTATTTCTTGCTATGACTGGATTGGCAAAGGCAAAGAAAAAGATGCCGACCAAGCTGCAGTTACTTCAATGCGCGAAAATCTTAACCGCATGAATATCAACGGCACTATCGTGATTGGTGAAGGTGAGCGCGATGAAGCTCCAATGCTTTATATCGGCGAAAAAGTTGGTCTAGGTGGAATGGAAGTTGATATTGCTCTTGATCCTTTGGAAGGAACTACAATTTGTGCTCACGCTTCTGAAAATTCTTTAGCCGTAATTGCTTTTGCCAAAAAAGGCGGATTGCTTTATGCACCAGATGTTTACATGGATAAAATTGCGGTTGGAGCTGGCTTGCCACAAGGCGTGATCGATTTAGATAATTCTCCTCAAACCAATTTAAGCAATATTGCTAAAGCCAAAAAATGCGCAATTTCTGATCTTACTGTAATGATTTTGAAGCGTGATCGTCACAATGATTTGATCGCAAAAGTTCGTGAAGCTGGCGCCAAAATCAGATTAATTGGTGATGGCGATGTAGCGGGCGTGATTGCTTGTACTAACCAAAATACCCGCGTTGATGTTTATATGGGAAGTGGCGGCGCTCCAGAAGGCGTTTTAGCGGCAGCTGCACTTCGAGTTATTGGTGGACAAATGATGGGCCGTTTAATTTTTAAAAGTGATGATGGCCAAATTGAGCGCGCTAAAAAAATGGGCATCACAGATTTAAGCAGAAAATATACTGCAGAAGAAATGGCCATAGGTGATGTAATTTTCGCCGCTGCCGGAGTAACTGACGGCTATATGCTGCAAGGTGTAAAAAAACAAAATGGCAAAGTTTTCGTCAGTTCATTATTGATGGATTCTGCGAGCCAAAAAGTAACCAAAACAACTTCTGAATATCTATAATAAATCAGCTTCAAGAAGCTGTTTATTATAATGTTTATTTTTACGCGACACGCGTCGCACCCCAACTTGTGGGGATCCCAGATATACTGAATTTATTAATTCAGTATATTGAATCAAATTCATTATATCCCATGACTACTAATATCAAAATCCTCGGCCAATATATTAAAGACCTTTCTTTTGAAGTTCCAAACTCACCAGAAATTTTCTTGAACCCCCAAGATAAGCCAGATATCGATCTTTCAATTAATATCGACGCTAAAAAAATTGCTGACGAACTTTTTGAAGTTACTTTAAAAATTTGCGCTGACGCTTCTTCTAACAAAAAAAGAGCCTTTCTTTGCGAAGTTTCTTACAGCGGAATTTTCTCTATTCAAAATGCTGAAGATGACATGATTGAACAAGCTTTGTTAATCTATTGTCCAAATTTACTTTTCCCATTCATCAGAAGAATTATCGCGAATAACACCATCGACGGCGGCTTTCCTCCATTGATGTTAGACCTAATCGACTTCACAGATCTTTATAATAAAAGAAGACAAGCCGTTGATTCTGCACCAATCAATAATACTAAAAATTAATTAATTTTTATGAAAAATTTTTTGTGTGTTTTGGTTTTTATTTGTTCTGCGTCTCAAGCAAATGCTGAACCAGAAACTTTTAAATTTGATCCAAGCCACACACAAATTGTTTGGTCTGTTGATCATTTTGGCTTTTCTCATCCAGCTGGAAAGTTTGTTGATATTGCAGGCACAGTAACTTTAGACGAAGCCAAACCAGCGCAAAGCATCGTAGAAGTTACCATCAAAACAGCAGCTTTCATCAGCGGAATTGACAAGCTTGATGAACATATGAAAGGAAAAGATTTCTTAAATGTAGAAAAATTTCCCACCGCAAAATTTGTCAGCACAAAAGTTAAAATCACTAAAGATAAAAGAGCCGAAGTTACGGGAGACCTTACGCTTCTAGGCGTGACAAAGTCAGTTATTTTGGATGTGAAATTAAATAAAATTGCCATTCATCAATATACTCAAAGAAAAACTGTCGGCTTCAGCGCTAAAACCAGCATCAAAAGATCTGACTTCGGCATGACTTTCGGCATTGGTGCGGTATCTGATGAAGTAAAACTTTCAATTGAGTCGGAAGCGGTTTTAGAAGAGCCTGAGAAAGCGGCTAAGTAGTTTATCCTTTGCATTTATGATCCTGTCATCTCGAACTTTAGTGAGAGATCTCATGAGTTTATCTACGAAGACTCCTGAGATCTCTCACTAAAGTTCGAGATGACAGGTCTTATTGAGAACACAAAAGAACAATTGCCAAATTTAACCAAACTACCAGCTTGCAAAAACTAATTCTCCTAGTTACTTTACCCTCCGCTTTACCCCCCGTAAAAAATCAAATTTAAGCTTTAACCAGCATAATTTTTGACAATCGCAAAAAATATTTTTCATCTTTGAAAAATCATATGGAGAAATGGCCGAGTGGCCGAAGGCGCTTTCCTGCTAAGAAAGTATACGGGTGACTGTATCGAGGGTTCGAATCCCTCTTTCTCCGCCATAAAAAAAGGAGCCAGTTCTATTGAACTGGCTCCTTTTTTTATGGCGAAAGAGGTGAGATTAAACACAGAATTCATGGTTGAGTTCGACAAATTACTGAAAGTAATTTGCAACTCGTTCCTTAGGAAAAAATAAAAACTTACGAGTACAATAAGCTTAATTTTTCTTAATGAGCTTTAGCGAATTTAGAAAAATCTTGCGTTTGCAAGCGCGAATGCGCGCCATCTCAACTCTTCCGCCATAAAAAATCCAAAATCTACTTCTTGTAAACCATAAGGTTACACTTTATAGTTTGTGAATAATAAAAACCGTAAGGTAGCCAAAATGGATTACAAAAAATTAACCGAAAAAAGAAAAAATTAGATAAGCACAGACCTTTCGATGCGGCTTTGGTGAAGAATCTGGAAGAATGGTTTAGAATTGAACTGACCTACACAAGCAATGCCATAGAAGGAAATACTTTATCGCGCGCAGAAACAGCTTTAGTTGTAGAAAAAGGTTTAACAATCGGCGGCAAATCAATTACCGAACATCTGGAAGCAACAAAGACGGCTGCCGCTTTGGATTTCATTAAAGAGAAAATCAAACATAAACCATCTGACCTCAGAGAAAGAGATATCCTAAAAATTCACGAAATTATTTTAGACCGAATCGATAAAGAAAACGCTGGAATCTATTGCCGCGTTCCCGTTCGCATTTCTGGTTCTGCAGTTGTTTTGCCCAATCCAAGAAAAGTTCAAACTTTAATGGATGAGTTTTTTGATTGGATTGAAAATGAAACTAAAATGCACGCGGTTGAACTCGCCGCCGAAGCTCATTATCGCTTTGTGACAATTCACCCTTTCGTTGATGGCAATGGTCGCACAGGTCGTTTGCTAATGAATATGATTTTAATGATGAAAGGTTATCCACCTGCAATCATCAGAAAAAATGATCGCTTGGCTTACATAAAATCTTTAGAAAAACCTCAGCTAGTAAATGGTGAAGGCGATTCAAAAAATGACTATTTTAAACTAATCGCAGCAGAAGTTGATCGCTCGCTCAACATTTATCTCAAAGCAATTGAAGGCAAAAGCGAAGAGCCTGAAAATGAAAAACTTCTAAAAATTGGTGAGCTTGCGAAAGCAACAAATCAAACCGTTCCAACCATCCGCCATTGGACGAAAGAAGGATTGTTGCAGATTGCAGAAATGACAGAATCTGGATATCAAATGTTTAGCGAGGAAATGATTGAGAGAGTGCAAAAAATTCAAGATATGAAAGAAAGCAGAATGACTTTAACTGAAATTAAGGAAAAACTTGTATGAATATTATCGAAAAGATTGAAATAGGTTACTTTCGTAGCTTTGGAGAAAAGAGCGTAAAGATAGAAAACCTAAAAGATTTGAACATTTTTTCTGGCTCAAATGATGTAGGAAAATCAAATGTTCTAAAGGCATTAAATTTATTTTTTAATGACGAGATAAATATTTGGGAAAAATTTGATATCGAGAAAGATCTTTCTTTTTGGCAGAAAGAAAGAAGCGGAAAGAATACAGAAAAGAAAAAAAACATAAGAACGGAGACAGATTCATATGTTGCTCAGAGAGATTTGTTCGTAAAAATAAAAATCTTTTTTCGTCTTCCAAAAACAAGTAGTACTACTCCAGAAGAATTTTGGGTTTCCAAAAGATGGTATAGAAATGGATACTCTAAAACAGAGAATAATATTGAGTTAGCTTACAGAAATAAAAATGAAAGAAATCCTACAGAAAGACAATTATCAGCCGCACAAGGAAAGGTTACGCAGTTTTTAAAATCTATTAATTTTGAATATATTCCAGCTGTTAAAGATAGAGAATTTTTTAAACATTTATTTGCAAAGTTACAAAAATCATTACTTGAAAGAGATAGTGAATTTAAAAAATATTCAAAGGAGATAAATCAAAATATTGCTCGTACAACAATTGATTTATTTAAAGAATTTCAGGATAAGACTGGAGTCCAGGCTCAATTTGAGATTCCAGGATCATTAATAGATTTTTTTACCACAATTGGAGTTTCTACAGAAAAAGGAGTTTCTTTATTTTCTCGAGGAGACGGAATTCAAGCTCGTTTTATTCCGGCAATACTAAATGAGATCTCAAAGGGAAAGAAATATGTAATTTGGGGATTTGAAGAGCCTGAGAATTCTTACGAATATAGAAATGCTGAGATTTTGGCAAACGACTTCCTAAAAATATATTCTCAAAACAAACAGATATTTTTAACAAGCCATACAAAGGAATTTTTATCATTAGTAAAAAATAATGAACAGAATGTTTCTTTGCATAGGGTATATACCTCAGCAAATAAAGGCTCTTTGATTGAAACCTACAAAGGAGGATTTAACCGTGATAAGATACAAAAAGATTTTTGGGACGATACTCCAGAAAGGAGCAAAACTCCAAAACAGAAGGATATTCTTAACAAGATTTTTGAAGATATTGGCTTCTTAGAAACGGATCAATATTTGATAGAAGATTTGCAACATCAACTCAGGACACAACGAAAAATATTAGATGAAACTGATTTATCATTAGAGAAAAAAGAAGAGATCAATAAAAGTTTATCCAATAAGATTAAGAGCCTTATACTAAGCGAAGAGGATTTAAAAAGGGAAATTGAAGAGTACAAAAAACCCATGGTATTTGTTGAAGATACCCACTTAAAAGTTTATCAAATTGCGTGGCTAAAGTTAAATGAGATAAGTTTTACAGAAGATGTTCTTACGGAAATTTTTAGAAAAGAATGTCCGTTTGTAATTTATTCAAAAAAATCAAAATCAGATTTACAAAAATATTTAGATGAAGTTGGAATTTGTGAAAAAATTGGAGAGAAAATTTGCGGAATATTCGATTTTGATGCTGCTTATCTAAAAGAATTTGGAGGATTAAATAAAGATAGATGGGAAAAAGAGTGCGGTACCAAAAGCGAAGGTTTAACCAGGAAAAGAAAAAATCATGAATGTTATTATGCTTTATTGCTTCCAGTTCCTACTAGTCGCCAGCTTTATACTAACGGCACTCACCATACTTACTTAACTATGGAGCATTTATTTGAAGATAGTTTTTTAAAAGAGATTGATTGTCACGACGGCTTCGAGACTCCGGCTGGATCATTAGAAATTACAAAAATCAAAAGAAAGGATGTTTTGTGGAAAGAGCTTGTAGATAAAGAAAAAAGTAATTTTGAAAATTTTAGACCTCTTTTTGATAAAATTTATTCGTTATTTCAATTGTGAAATAAGTTTGCTTAAAGGGACTTAAATAAGTTCATAAAAATCATATGCTCTACCATCTGATTTATCGCCAACTTTCCGGTTAACATGAAAAGCGCCTCGGAGAGTTTGATATTACTGACCCCGCAAAATCAGGAGAAAGTTAGTAAATCGTAATCACATCCACCGCCAAAAAAAGCTCCCAAAATTTCGATTTCGTGGGCTTTTTTATAGGAGAAATTTAAGTGTCGGGGTGTCGGGATTTGACACCTTTTCTTTTTAATATTTGCCGCCAATAAATCGCCTGGGATCGGTGATAAAAAATTATGTTTTTGATTATTTAAATTTCTCAGTTTCATATTTAGTTTCGATTCATTTCTTTTAACAAAAATTTCAAAAACTTATGGCAAATTATCTTATTATTTCGGCGTCAAGCGACATTGGGTGCGAAACGGCTGCAATGCTTAAAGCAAAAGGTCACAAAATTTTTATTACTTGCAGACAAGAAGAAAAATTAGAAATTTTAAAAAATAAATTTGAGTGCGAAGGGGCAATTTTAGATGCCACAAATTTTGCCGAAGTGGAAAATATTTTTGACATTGCCATTAAAAATTTGGGAAGCCTTGAAGGTGTTGCTTCTTTTTCTGGTTCAGTAATTTTAAAGCCAGCTCATTTAACTTCTGAAGCTGACTTTTTGGCCACCATAAATGCCAATTTAACCACTGCTTTTGGGGTTGTAAGAGCTGCGGGAAAATTTATGAAAAACGGCGGAAGTGTGGTTTTACTTTCTTCAGCTGCTGCAATGCAAGGCTTGGCAAATCATGAAGCCATTGCTGCCGCGAAAGGTGGAGTTATTTCTTTAGCCAAGTCAGCTGCGGCAACTTATGCTGGGCAGAATTTGCGTTTTAATGTGGTTGCGCCCGGATTAACCAAAACCAAATTAACTCAAAAAATTACCGGCAACGAAGCCAGTTTAAAATTTTCTCAAGGCATGCATGCTTTGGGCAGAATTGGTGAGCCAAGCGAAGTTGCAAGAGCGGTAGAATTTTTCTTGGATGAAAAATCAAGTTGGATTACGGCGCAAGTTTTAGGCGTGGATGGCGGGCTTTCAAATGTTCAACCTAAAGCAAAACTATAAAACTTTTAAAGGTTAAGTTGTCAAATGCCGACACTCTGACAGTAAACAATAATTGACCTGACCCTTTTGCAATTTTCGTAGATGAAGTTTTAACAAAAATTCTCTTGCCAAAATCCAACAATATGTAATTTCTATCAACCAGTGAGTTAATAAATTATGAGACTGTCGCAAATCTAACTTCCAAAAAAATTTAAACTAAAAAAATCTAACTCAGAACTTTTAGCAATTTCC
>CAMCME010000069.1 GCA_945875925.1 Rickettsia typhi
CTTCCGCCATACTCACCAGATTTTAATCCAATTGAGCAAAAATGGGGACATGTAAAAAATTCGGTGAAGAAAATCAGGGATAAATTTCAGAATTTTAATGAGTGTTTGGAAGGTGTTTTATGCTATCGATAGATAGTTTATTTGGTATATATACTCCGAAAAACTATCTTTTCCAAAGGCAGCTGGAACAAATTTTTGTTTTGATTCTGCTTTTACTGAACTCACTTTCAAAACCTCATCAATCCTTAAGTAAAATCACCCGTCTCAAACGCTGATCAGCATTTGATCCACCCTCTTTTTCAAAGAGGGCTAACCAACTACTGACAAGCCAAACACTCATCATATTTACTCTCAGGATCTTTCGCAACTACTTGGGTTTTCACCGCAGCAACATTTTCTTCCACCTTAAACATCGCATCATTAGTCACTTTATTCGAAACTTTATCCGCTCTTTGAATTGAAGTAGATCTGCAATAATACAAGCTCTTCAAGCCTTTTTGCCATGCTCTGAAATGTGCATCATGAAGTTCTTTTTTCGAAACATCACCAGGCATAAATAAGTTCAAGCTTTGGGCTTGGCAGATATATTCTTGGCGTTCGGCTGAAAGGTCGATGATCCATCTTTGGTCAATTTCTTGGGCGGTTTTGAAAACTAGTTTTTCATGCTCGTCTAAGAAATCTAAATGCTGAACCGAACCTTCATTAATCGTAATTGAAGACCAAATATCTTCAGTGTTGCGGCCTTTGCTTTCTAGCAATTTCACTAAGTTTTTATTTCTAACATTGAAAGATCCAGTTAGAGTTTTTTGAGTGAAACTATTAGCTGCAAATGGCTCAATTCCTGGAGAAGAATTATTCGCGATGATTGAAATTGAAGCTGTAGGCGCAATTGCTAATTTGTTTGAAAATCTTTCCATCATGCCAGCGTCTGCGGCGTCAGGGCAAGGTCCTCTTTCAACGGCCAAATCTTTAGAAGCTTGGTCAACTTGTCTTTTAATTTGTTGAAAAATTTTCTTATTCCAAACTTTGCTCATGGCAGATTCCATCGGCACATTTTTGCTTTGTAAGAATGAGTGGAAACCCATAACACCAAGGCCCACACTTCTTTCGCGCATTGCAGAATAAGAAGCTTTCACCATCATGTCTGGTGCTTTATCGATGAAATCTTGCAGAACATTGTCGAGGAAACGCATAATATCTTCGACGATTTGTGGATGATCTTTCCATTCATCATAATATTCCAAATTCAGCGAAGACAGGCAGCAAACTGCTGTGCGGTCATTTCCTAAATGGTCAATTCCTGTTGGAAGAGTAATTTCACTGCACAGATTTGAAGTTTTAACTTTCAAACCCAATTTTTTGTGATGCTCTGGAATAGCTTTATTTACTGCATCAATAAACAAAATGTAAGGTTCACCAGTTTCAATTCTGGTAGTAAGAAGTTTAATCCACAAAGTTCGTGCCTTTACAGTTTCAATAGTTTTGCCAGTATAAGGACTTTTTAATTCGAAGTCGCCATCTTTTTCTACGGCTTTCATGAAGTCGTCAGTAACGGCAATTCCATGATGCAAGTTAAGTGAACGACGATTTGGATCTCCTCCATTTGGTCTTCTGATGTCGATAAATTCTTCAATTTCAGGATGATTAATTGGCAAATAAACCGCCGCAGAACCGCGTCGAAGGCTTCCTTGAGAAATTGCTAAAGTTTGTGAATCCATAACTTTAATGAATGGCACAATTCCTGAAGTTTTGCCGTTGCCGCGAACTGTCTCGCCAATTGATCGTAGATTTCCCCAATAACTTCCAATGCCGCCGCCTTTTGAAGCCAGCCAAACATTTTCATTCCATAATTTTACAATGCCGTCTAGCGAGTCGGTTGATTCATTCAAAAAACAAGAAATTGGCAAACCGCGATCTGTGCCACCATTGCTTAGAATTGGAGTTGCAGGCATGAACCAAAGGCTTGAAATATAGTCGTAAAGACGAGTTGCATGAGCTTGGTCGTCAGCATAATAAGCCGCGACGCGAGCGAATAAATCTTGATAAGATTCATTTGGAAGCAAATAACGATCTTTCAAGACTGCTTTGCCAAAGACGCTTAATCTGTCATCTTTTTTGTTATCTAATTTTACTGTGAAGTTTCTATTTGGAGCTGTTTTTTCGGCAGAAACCTTGGCCGGCTTCGCATTTTTCACTACTGATTTTTTTGTCATATTTTCTTTAAAAACTGCTTGACTTTTGATATTGCTGCCGGAGACCACTCCGAGAGAATGAAACTAGATCTAGTGTTATTTATTCCATCACTACCACTATATATTGTTTTAGAAGGTCAGTTTTAGTTTTGTGAGTTTTAATTGTCTAGATCATTTATGAAAGATTTGTGAGGATATTTTAGACATCAAAGAGAAGGCCTTTAAATAGGGCTGCGGGGTTTAAAAATTTTGTGTCATTTTTGGACTGAGAAGAATTTTATCCTATGATAATTTTCAAAAGAAAATTTTTAACAAAGAACTATCGTCATCCTTGAAGTTCGCTAGAACTTCGAGGATCTCATGAGTTAAAGCTAAGGAGTTAAAACTCATGAGATCCTCGATCGCCTTTGGCGATCAAGGATGACAACTATTATATTTAAAACTAACTCGAACAAGAAATCTCAATCTCCTTCGCCCAAGAGGGAGGAATCTCGGCGTAAATCTCATTTTCAATCTGCTCTTCATATGGAAATTCCATAATCTTCTGCAACTTATTTATTTCCGAAAAATCATTTTCCCAAACCGCTTTTTCAATCGCTTTTTGCAGCAAATAATTTCTCAAAATATATTTCGGATTAATTTTATTCATGGCCTCAACCCTTATTTCATCAATTCTCTCAAACTTCTTCAACAATCTATTATAATTTTCTAACCAAGATTTAAATGCTGCATCAATTACAAATTTCTCAATCTCATCAATCTTAAATTTCGCTAAATTTCTGAAGAAAAATGTGTAATCAGTTTTTTTCTTCTCAAGCAAATCTAGCAAGTCGTAAGTAAGTCTTTTCACCTCATCATTACTTTCCACAAAACCCAATTTTTGCGCCATCAATTGATGATATTCTTCAAGAAAAATCTCCTGATAAGTTTCTAAAATTTCTTGCTGATCTTGTGGAGAAATCAAACTTGATAAGGAAATTGCCAAAGCGTGTAAGTTCCAAAACCCAACTCGCGGTTGATTCGCGAAAGAATAACGCCCCGAATAATCGGAAGAATTGCAAATGTGATCAGGATTATATTCATCTAAAAATCCAAATGGACCATAATCAAAAGTGATGCCCAGAATCGACATATTATCGGTGTTCATAACGCCGTGACAAAAGCCGAAAGCTTGCCATTTGGCAATCATTTTGGCGGTGCTTCTTACAACTTCACTCAAAAATAATTGATATTTTTTTTCGTGATTTACAAACTGCGGAAAATTTTGTTCAATGGCGTAATCCGCTAGAATCTTGATTTGCTCGCTTTGTTTGCGATAAAAGAAAACTTCAAAAGAACCAAAACGAATGTGAGACTGCGCAAGGCGAATTATTTGCGCCGCTGGCTCTAAAGCTTCTCTGGCCGCAAAATCTTTCGAGCCAATTAAACATAAAGCGCGCGAGGTTGGAATTCCTAAATTAAACATGCTTTCAGAAACTAAAAATTCTCTAATTGAAGAGCGCAAAACTGCCTTGCCATCACCCATGCGCGAGTAAGGCGTTAGGCCCGAGCCTTTCAAAACTAAATCCCAACTTTCATTTTTTTCATTTCTAATTTGTGTAAGCAAAACCGCGCGGCCATCACCAAGTTGTGGCACTAAATGGCCGAATTGGTGACCAGCATAAAGCATGGCTAAATAGCAGAATTCTGGATGAGGATTTTTGGCAGAAATTGCGTCAAGAAATTCGCTAGTTGAAATTTCTGTTTCATCAAGATTAATCAACTCATATGCCTTGCTGCTGATGGCGATAATAAAAGATTCTTCAAGCGGAGTTGGAATAACTTCCGAGAAAAAATCACCACCTAATTTGTGGAAGGAATTATCTAAATTTAGTTGGTTTAGTTTCATGGTTTTTAAAAAAATTCGTCACCTAAAAGTTCTCGTCATCCTTGGCTCGCAGAGCCGAGGATCTCATGAATTTGGCTGTGGGAGTTTAAGACTCATGAGATCCTCGGCCACTTTGTGGCCAAGGATGACGAGCCTTTATTGATAAAGATGGATTTATAAATTAAATCTTTGGAATTCCAGATTCTCCCAACAACCTCAAAATCCTTCGCAGGACGGGGTTTGTAACCCCGTACTCACTTTCAGTTCCGTTTCAAAAAAGAGATGAACAAGTGGACTGGGTTACAAACCCAGTCCAGCGCGAGAGTTGGAAGAACTTCAGAGAAAAAATTACTGCCTAATTTGTAAAAGGAATTGTCTAAATTTAGTTGGTTTAGTTTCATGGTTTTTATTTTTTGCTCTATAAAGCATTGTCATTTCGAACTTTAGTGAGAAATCTCATGAGGTTGAAAATCGGAGTTTAAGTCTCATGAGATTTCTCACTGCGTTCGAAATGACAATTATTTTATAAATGACAGTTATTGAGTCACACCAAGCAACTTCAAAATTCCTTTCGCCTTATTAAAAATTTCCTCAAGCTCTTTCTGTTCATCCGAATCAAAAGTAATCGCGCCGCCAACTTGAAATTCAAAATCATCACTAAAGCAAATTAAAGTACGAATCACTACAGATAAATTCACTTCTTCCCCTCCAATCAAACCAATTGCGCCGCTATAAATTCCGCGATTTAATTTTTCTTTTTTAGCCACCACTTGCATCGCTTTCACTTTCGGTGCTCCCGTCATTGAACCCGCTGGAAAACAAGCTTTAATAACATCCAGCGCGCTAAATTTTTCATCCACTTGCCCTACAATTTCCGACACCATATGATGAATTGTTTTATAACTAATCACCTCAAAAAGATTTTTTACCTCAACGCTTCCAGCCTTACAAACTCTGGACAAATCATTCCTCACCAAATCCACAATCATCAAATTTTCAGCTCTTTCTTTTGGGCTATTTCGTAAATCTGATTTATTTTTTTCGTCTTGAAGATCATCTTGCGACCTAGCGCTGGTGCCTTTTATCGGCCTTGATTTCACAATTCCATTTTCGTCCAAATCCAAAAATAATTCTGGACTTGCCGAAATAATGTAATTTTTTTTGAAAGATAAAAATGACGAATAATTAGCAGGGCTAATCTTGCAAAGCCTTGCAAATAAAGAGAAATAAGCGGATGGGCTTTTATCTTTAATATCTAATTTTCCGAAAAATTTTCTGGTTAAATTAGTTTGATAAAAATCTCCTTCCGCGATCATTTTTTTAATGTCGGAAATTTCTGTGAGATAAGATTCATTAGAAAAATTTGATTCAAGATTTTTGATTCTAACTTCATCTTGATTAGCTTCCAATACCTGATATTTCAAGGCCTCTTCTAACTTTACTTCATCATCAAAAAACGCAGTTAGAGATTTTTCCTCATGATCAAATTTAAAAACTAAGCCAAAGTTTATGAACCAAATTTTTGGTAAATTGATGTGAGAATTTTTTGTTTCAGGGAATTTTTCTAATTCATGAACAAGTTCGTAAGATAAATATCCGAACCATAATTCTTGGTTTTTTGCGATTTTTTCAAGACTTTCAAAACCATCCGCAACTATTTCCTGCCTAGGGCAAATCGCGATATAAGAAACAGATTTTTTGACATCAACGCTTAAGCCCGAATATAAAAAAGCCCAGCTTTCATCACCATAGTTATCAGCAATTTTTTGGGCAAAGTTTAGGGGGTCTTGCCAATTTAGTTTTTTAGTGAATTTTTTATTTTCTGACATCTTTTTTATTACCAAACTCGTCATTCTTGGCCCTTTTGGGCCAAGGATCTAATGACTCTTAAACTCTAAACCAAAACTCATGAGATCCTCGGCCGCTTTGCGGCCAAGGATGACGAGTTGGTGGAAAAATTTTTCTTAAAGCGAAAGCTCCTTAACGCCACCCATATAACTCACCAATTCCTTCGGGATATTCACACTACCATCTTCATTTTGATAATTTTCTAAAATCGCTACAATAGTTCGACCCACTGCCAAAGCCGATCCGTTCAATGTATGTACAAAATAATTCTTGCCATCTTTTTTACTCTTATATTTCGCATTCATGCGGCGAGCCTGAAAATCACCACAGTTCGAGCAGCTAGAAATCTCGCGATATTTACCTTGGCTTGGCAACCAAACTTCTAAATCATAAGTTTTTTGTGAACAAAAACCCATATCGCCGGTGCATAGTAAAATCTTACGGAACGGTAATTCTAAACGCTTCAAGATCTCGCAAGCAATGTTGGTAATTTTTTGATGTTCATATTCAGATTGTTCAGGAAGTGTAATTGAAACCAACTCAACTTTTTTAAATTGATGTTGTCTGATCATGCCGCGAGTGTCACGCCCTGCAGACCCCGCCTCACTTCTAAAACATGGAGTGTAAGCGGTGAAACGCAAAGGAAGTTCATCTTCATTTAGAATTTTTTTCGCCACCATATTCACCAAAGAAACTTCTGAAGTTGGAATTAACCAATATTCTCCGCCATTCACATTAAAGGCTTCTTCCGAAAATTTCGGCAATTGACCTGAACCAAACATCGCTTCACTTTTTACTAAATTTGGTGGAGAAATTTCGCTAAATCCAAATTCACCAGCAACATCAAGCATGAAGTTAGAAAGCGCGCGCTCTAACTTTGCAAGGCCCGAACTTAGCGTTGAAAATCTGGCACCTGAAATTACGCTAGATTGCTCGAAGTCAAGCATGCCAAGCTTTTCACCAATTTCAAAATGTTGTTTTGGTTCAAAAGAAAATGTTTCTGGCGTGCCAATCGTTTCGATTTCAATATTATCATTTTCGTCTTTACCTTCTGGCACAGAAGCGTCGGCGATGTTTGGCGTGATTGCTAAAATTCTATTCAACTCTTCATCAATTGAAGAATCACCTTCAGCTGAAGTCATTTCTTGATTAACTTTTTTTGACTCTTCCAAAAGCTGATCCGCCGATCCGCCAGCTCTTTTCACTTCAGCAATTTCTTTAGCAATTCTATTTCTTTGTGACTGCAATTCTTGAATTAAAGAGATTTTTTTTCTCTTTTGCTCATCAAGCGCAAGTAAGTTTTCTGCTCTAGTTTGATTATTTCTTTTTTCCATCGCAGCGTCAAAAGCAGCGGCGTTTTCTCTGATCCATTTAATATCTAACATTGTTGTAAGTTGATTTAGAAGATTGGGGGCTTTAAATAAGCTTTTATTATTTCTTTAACCGTGGAATATTCAATTGAAAATAAAGTAAACATTCCATAACCCAAAAGAAAGTTTGTCATCCTTTTTAGAAAAGTTCGTCATCCTTGACCCCTTTTGGGGTCGAGGATCTCATGAGTCTTAAACTCTGAAGCAAAACTCATGAGATCCTCGGCTCTGCGAGCCAAGGATGACG
>CAMCME010000070.1 GCA_945875925.1 Rickettsia typhi
GTAGTCGTGGCGCGTGCATGTAAAACTTGAACCATAAATCCTCCTTGTTGATGTAGCGGTATTGAATTTTAAACTGAGAAAAATTCAACTTTTTGAAGCTGATTTCGCTCAAATCAAAATTTCCAAAACCCTGTCCATTATTCAAGGGGACTAAACACTTAATTTTATACTCCAAAAGTGATGAATAAAATTTCAATCAAGTCAGATAAAAAAGAAGTCGTTTGGTTTGTTTATGACGGCCAATGTCCAATATGCGCAAGCACTGCTAGGGCCTATAAAATAAAAGAGAGTCTGGGCCAGTTGAACACTTTAGACGCCAGAAAAGAGAAAGATCATGAGATTATGCGAGAAATTAATTCTCTAGGTTTAAATATTGATGAAGGAATGGTGATCAAATTTCAAAATACTCACTTCGCTGGCGCAGATGCACTAAATGTTATGGCTTTGCTGGGCACCAATTCTACCTTATTTAATCGAGTAAATTCTTATATTTTTAAGTCGAAACTCTTATCTAAAATCTGCTACCCTTTTTTTAAAGCCGCGCGAAATTTTATTCTTTTTTGTAAAGGAGTGGGAAAGATAAATAATCTTAAAAAGGACTAAAGACTTTAACCCGCTGTAATTTCAAGCGTAAGCGAGAAATCTCTTGAGTTGGCAAATGAGTTTAAGCATAAAGAGATTTCTCGCTTACGCTCGAAATGACAAAGGTGAAGTAAATGAACATAGTGAGGAAGGTTAAGTAGCGTCGCGCAAAATCGCTTGATGAGCTCGGCAAACTGTGTCGATGATTTTTTTGCTGATATTATCGATTTCTTCTGAGGTGAAAGTCTTTTCAATTGGCTGGATCACAACTCTTAAAGCCACTGACTTCTTATCTACCGCGATATTTTTTCCAGTATAAATATCAAAAATATTCACTTGTTTGATTAGTTGTTTATCACAATTCTGAACTGTTCTTGTAATTTCATTAATAGTGTCGCTTTTATTGATTAAAAAGGCGAAGTCTCTTTCAACTGGCTGTAAATCGTTGATAGTGAAGGCTTTTCGTGAAATTGCTTTTTGTTGGTTTGGTAAATTATCCACAAAAATTTCAAAAGCGTTGACTCGGGTTTTGATACCAAAAGCTTTAGTAATTTTTGGATGAATTTCACCAAAATAACCGATGATATTTTTGCCCAATTTCAATGCAGCGCAGCGATGAGGGTGATAATATTTTGCTACTTCACTGTTACTGATTTGCAGTGAATCAGCGCGAATTCCAAAAATTTCAATCACTTCTAGTAAATCTTTTTTCACATCAAAAACATCAAAATCTCTTTGATCATTATAGTGATTTTGCTCTTTATTTTTACCGGCGCGAATGCCAGAAATCATCATCTTTTGGCCTTTCTCAGAAGTGTCAGAGAAAATTTTTCCCATTTCAAAAAGTGAAAGATCAGCAAAGCCGCGTAAATAATTTCTTTTGTAAGATTCAAGAAGGCCAATTGCCAGAGTAGGGCGCATGTGGTTTAATTCAGCACTAATTGGATTAGCCAAAATTAATTGCTCATTTTTTGTGGCAAAAAGATCAACCAAATTGGCATCGCAAAATGACCAGTTAATAGTTTCGGTCATGCCTTTTGTAGCCAGTAATAACTTAGCTTGGCGCGCTTGGTTATTGGTATTTTTAATTTCAGAATTTTCTAATTTTTGTGGAGTAATTTTGTCATAACCAAAAATTCTAATCACTTCTTCAACTAAATCTTCAGAAGCAGAAATATCATGGCGATTGCTTGAGGGATAGACGAAAAATTTATTTTCAGAAATTTCTTCTAAGCCAAAATTTAAATCTACAAAAATCTGTTTAACCTTGTCTTTCGGCACTTCAACGCCGATTAGTTTTTTGATTTTACTTAAATCAAATTCGATTTTTTTCACTAAAGCTTTTTCGCCTTCGGTAATTTTAATTTCGCTAATTTTGCCACCACAAATTTCAGTGATTAATTGTGTAGCAAGTTCAATGCCATCGACGCAGCTATTAACATCAACACCTCTTTCAAAGCGATAACGCGCGTCACTTAAGATATTTAATTTGCGGCCAGAATAGGCAATTGCAGAAGGATTGAAAAAGGCAGATTCTAATAAAATTTCTGTAGTTTCTAAATCGCAAGATGAGTTGCTGGCACCAATAACTCCAGCAATTCCTAGAGGTTTTTCTTCATCAGAAATTACCAAGATTTTTTCATCTAAAATAAAATCTTCTTTTTTTAAAGAAGTGAATTTTTCATCATTATTAGCAAAACGAATAATCAAAGAACCATTGATTTTGCTGGCGTCATAAGCATGCATCGGACGATTTAACACCATCATCACAAAATTAGTTACATCAACAATTGCCGAAATTGAATTCATACCAATTGAGCTTAATTGGTCTTTCAGCCATTTTGGCGACTGGCAATTTTTAACATTTTTAATGTGACGAAAAGCCGCGAAAGAACATCCTTCAAGAGTTATGGCTTCGTTTTTAATTTGAATAGCAGAAGAAAATTGGCTATTTGGTTTTCTGATTTCAAGAGGTTTTAATTTTCCAATACCAGCTGCAGCTAAGTCGCGTGCGATTCCGCGAATTCCTAAACAATCTCCACGATTAGGCGTTACATTAATTTCAATCACAGCGTCATTTAAGCCATAAAGCTCAGTTATTTTTTTACCAATTGCGCAAGACTCATCAATTTCAATAATGCCTTCGCTATCTTCTCCTAAACCCAATTCTCGGGCAGAACAAAGCATGCCATTACTTTCAACTCCGGCAATTTTAGCTTTTTTAATCAGCATCTGATTGGTCGGAATAATTGCTCCAATTGGGGCGTAAGCAACTTTTAAACCAGTTCTAGCATTGGCTGCGCCACAAATAATTTGCAGAGGAGTTACACTGTCAATAGTTTGAACTTGGCAGATTTTTAATTTTGTAGAATTTTCGTGAGGCTTGGCTTCAAGGATGTGAGCTACTGAAAAATAGCTAAGTGATTTTCCCTTATCTTCAACTTTTTCAACTTCTAGACCGATGCTAGTGAGAGTAGAACAAACTTCATCAAGAGTGGCGGTGGTATCAAGATGCTCTTTCAGCCAGGAAAATGTAAATTTCATGAAGTTTGGTTGAGATTAGTGAATGATTTTTCCAAAATTTTGGGTTGCTTCTGACAATAAATAATCGCTGTTTTTCTTATCAAGATTTTTAGCTGCTTCATCTTCAATAGTCTTAAGGGCAGTTGCAACAATAGCTCTTTTGACTTCGCGTAAAGTTTTTTCTTCTTCATTTTTAATTCTTTCGTAAGCTGCGTTAGTTCTTTTAGTAACTTCTTCAGTAACATTTTTTTCAGCTTCAGCCAAGAAATTTTTAGCTTCTAATTCAGCGTCAGAAATCAATTTTTGTGAATAAATCATTGATTCTTTATGATAAGTTTCGGCAGCAGCTAGAAGCTTTACAGCTTTTTCTCTAAGTTCTCTTGCAGCCAAAATTTCCTCAGCAATTTCTTTAGATTTTTGATCCAAAGCTTTAAGCATTTTTGGACCAACAAGTTTGATGATAAAAACTACAAAGGTAAGAAAGGCAATAGCTAACCAGAATTTTTCGTTAAACATTTTGTCAGAAAATTAAGAGATATTAAAAAGTTTTGCTTTGATCATTTGAGTCAAATTTTGTAAAGCTGATTGGCTTTGATCCTTAGAAGATACTAGAAAATTCTTCAAATCACTTTGAGATTTTCGAGTAATCTCATCGATTCTTTCTTTAAGTTCTTCAATCAATTTTTCTCTTTTAGCCGAAGCCAATTTGGCGGCTTCGTCTAGTTGAATTTGATAGGCTTTAGTAGCTTCTCTTCTAAGCATGTTGCTTTTAGCTTGAAGAGCGTGAAGTTCTTTTTCAATAGCGTGAGTTGCAGATAAATCGCCATCAATTGTTGATTTTCTTTCTTTTTGAATTTCACGAATTCTTGGCAATATAACATTGCTTACAAAGAAATATAAAATGGAGAAGCACAAGGCAAGCCAGAAAATCTGAGAGCTGTAAGTTGTAAAATCGAATTGTGGCATTTTAAATTATTTTTCGTGATTAAAGAATTATTAAATCTTATGGAGTAAGTTTTCTCTATCGAAATATAAACCTAGATAGATTTATATTTCGATAGAGAAGGGGCGGTATTTCTACCGCCCACAAATCGATGTTTTATGAGAATAAAACCAAGAAAGCTAAAAGTACTGAAAAAATACCCATGGCTTCAGCAAGACCAACGGCGATATAAATATATTTTTCAAGCTTCGGAGACGCAGAAGGATTTCTAGAAATAGAGTTGAAAAAAGAAGAGAAAATATTACCAATCGCGATAGCTGCACCAGCCATACCAATTGAACATAATCCGGCACCAATAAATTTTAGAGCTATTAAATCCATAATTTTTACATTTTTTAAGTTAGAAAAATTGAAGAAACCTTTAAAGGCTTCCCCAGGTAAGATACATCTGCTTATTTTTTCCTGTAATGACGGACTGCTTTTGCAAGTGGTTAAATTGCTATTCGATCATGATAAGCCAAGATCAAAATTTTTTTATAAAACTTATTTAATGAGTTTTTGTAACTTCTCCCAAATAGGCGCAGATCAAGATTGTGAAAATGTAAGCTTGTAGAGCTGCAACAAACAATTCGAAACCTATCATGATAGTGCTGAACAAGAATGGAAAAATTCCAAAAATAATTCCCAAGCTTATAACAAATCCGGCAACTACTTTTAGCAATACATGGCCTGCAACCATGTTAGCAAAAAGACGCACTGAAAGTGTAATTGGTCTGATGAGGAAAGAGAAAAATTCAATAAGAAAAATTACAGGAGCCATCCACATTGGAACTCCGCTTGGTAAGAACATGTGAAAAAAACCACCAAAGCCATTTCTAACAATTGCAAAAATTGTTACGGTTATAAAACAAATCATTGCCAAAGAAAGTGTAACCGCAACCTGGCTTGTAGATGTAAAGCTGTAAGGAGTCATTCCCAAAAAATTGCACATAAAAATGAAAATGAACAAACTAAAAACTAATGGGAAAAATTTATTACCTTCATTACCAATGCTACTTTTTATCATTTCGATAACGAAGTTATAGATTGATTCAGCAATTACCTGAGTTCTATTTGGAATTAGAGATTTTTTCTTGGTTGCAAAAAGCAAAAAAACTATTGAAATAAAAGTAGCAAGCACCATGTAAAGAGATGAATTGGTGAAGCTGATATCGATCGATCCGAAATTGATATCGATAAGTTTTTCTACTTGGAATTGAGATAGTGGATTGTGTTTTTCGTGAACTTCTGCTGACATTTTAAAATTTGTTGGATTTTTAGACTATGCATGAAATGCTGATCTAGCGGTTTTGTTATTCTTTCTAAGCTGGACTGATCACTTTGTTGATACAGGCCTTGATTGTAAAGCCTCGCAAAGCAGGGCGGTAAAATATTTTTAAGTCACAAAAAGTCAAGTTATGAATTGCGGTAAATTTATTTTAGTGAGATTCATATCTCTCTTTTTTCCACTCTGCGCTTCTCTAGTCCTTGCTTTTCCTGCTGCCTCTTTTTCTCAAGAGCTGCAAGTAAAGTTTCAAGATTGGAGTGTATTTAAGATTCAAAGAGAAGATCGAATTGTTTGTTACATGGCATCATCGCCAATAAAAAGTGACGGTAATTATGATAAGCGCGGTGAGCCTTATTTTTTAGTAACCGACATTATTAATGATGCAGATGAGGTGAGTGTTTCTTCAGGCTTTATTTATAAGAAGAAATCAGATGTTGAAATGTCTTTCGGATCAAAGAAATTCTATCTACTTCCTTACATAACAATTGCTTGGGCTTTAGATAAAAATAGTGATATTGACATTATTAAAGAAATGCAAAAATCAGAAGAATTTATTATCAGCGGTGTGGCCCGAAATGGCCAAATTGCTCGAGACACTTATTCTTTAATCGGCTTCATTCAGGCTTACTCCAAGATGAAAGAAATCTGCTCAGATTTATAATTTAAAATATCTTGCCTAAAATATGTTGGAGTTTTTACCACATTTTATCGAAGCCACGAAAAAAGCCTTACCTATATTATTAGTAATTTTTGTTGTTGTTTTTTTTCTTATCATAATTGCGCGTGTTGTCGTTGCTATCTTGCTTTATCAAGCTCAAAAAAATCTTCGCAGAATTAAATCTTTGAAGAAGATGGTTTATAAGAAAAAGAAAAATTTTGATAAGGAAGAAGAGGAATTAAGTCGTAAAAAAATAGAATTTCCGCGCGCTCATTCTGAAATAAAAGCAGAAATGAAATTGAAGGGAAATCAAGGAAAAGGCGGCAGTTATGAGATTATTGAGTCGGAAGATAGAGAGATGGAAAAAAGAGAGATGAATGAAATCAATATTGTAGATATTGTTAAGCCAATTGGATTTTGGACATCGATGATTTTGGGGCAAAAATTAACTTATTTAATTAGCTCAGCGCAAATAATTAATAAGAGAGGTGATCAAGGTTTTTGGGCTAGTATGATTGAAGCTAAAGAAAGAGCTGCTGGCAAACAACATAGCCGCGGTCGTTAATTTATTGGGCAGATACTTTTCCAACAATTTCCTGCAATCTTTTCTCTAAAGACT
>CAMCME010000071.1 GCA_945875925.1 Rickettsia typhi
TTCAATTGCTCGCACGAGTGATTTTTTATTCCAGCCAAGCTTTTTTGACATTGCATCTTGAGCAATGCAAAAAACTTTTCTTGCCCCCAAATGGTGATATTTAAGTTCGAGAAGTAAAGCTAAGGCTCGCGGTTCTTTTCTTAGCCTCACAATTTCTGCTTCATATTTAGCCAAAACAAAGCCTTCACCTTTTGTTATTAATTTTCCTTCTTCTTTCAACTTCCAAACATTTTGAGCAGTTCTTTTTATCTCGTTTTCATCAAGAGATTGCTCGAAAGAAAAAGCGTTAACTTCGAAAGCAAAATCTTCAAATGATTGGTAATTTTGGTGGTTATTTGCGGCTTTTCTTAGTTGATTAAAAAGGTAATTATTTCTCTGTCCTTCAGCAATTTTTAAATCTGATTCGTTGACTATTGAGGAGGAACCGACTATTCCGCGCGCGTGCGCGTGCGTAATGCTCTCTTTACTCACCAAATTCGGCTTTAACTTGGTAAGACTGGTTAAATCATAAAAACTACCTTTGGTGATTATGTAATGCGTTTTTTTGTCGGGATTAAATGAATAGGGTGCAATTATTAAACCACCTTCACCTCGAACATCGATTTTTTGCTTATATCCAGTTTTGGAAGCTTCACAATTGAATGAATAATAAAGATGCCTCCCACCCCTTGGTGTCGAAACAACAAATTTGCTCTCGCCAAATTCTGCCTCAAGTTCTGCAAGCGATAAGTTTGGATCGTCGCAATCAATAACCGTGATGCCAGAAATTTTGCCTGTAATTAAGCCAATATTTGTTGTAGGGAAAATCTTTATCCATCTGTAGATTGTGGCAATGCTTGGTGCTTTGGTTTGATATTTTTTCCAAGAAACTTTTGGGGTTTTTCCTTCGCAAGGAATGATTGCTAAACCAAGTTCGTGATAATCTAGGGCATAATTAGCAAAAGGTTGTGGTGGCAATAAATTATCGCCACCACTTCCCAAGTCTTCAAAGTCTGACATGACTAAGATTGCTCTTGGTCATTTGGTTTATTTGGTAGAATTTCAACCTTATCAGTTAAAACATATCTGCCATGCCAGCCAGTTGGATTTGACTCTTTGTTGGTGATTATGTTGAGATTGTAACCGCCGCAAATGCAATCTCTCCGCAAAGCTCTAATATACTCACTTAAACGAAGGGCAAAAGTTTTGGAAATGTCCAAAGCTGTGCAGCCCTTTTCGCCATTTTCTATCAAAGCCTTAAGCGTTTTAGCTTTCTGACCCTTAAGAACAAAAACCACCTCTTGGTGGTTTTTGATTAGTTTGAAAACAATTCCAGTTTTATGGTTGTTTCCAGAAAAATTATTTTTTACCATGAATGTCTCGTTGGTTGATTGCTAATGAGATTATGGCTTTCAGTTGCTCTGTGTCCAAACTTCGCAGCTGAAAGCTTTTTTATTGTTTTAGGCATGATTGACCTCGTTTAGCTTTTCCACGCACTTAAAAAACTCCTGCTCATCAATAAGCACTCGTGAACCAATCCGCTTTATTGCAGTTTTAAATCCATTTGTATTTGCATGAAAGATGATGTGCCTCAAGCCCCCAATCGTGGCAAAAGATTTATGTTCTTCTGCAAAGTTGTTAATTGTGAGAAGGCGCGTTGATAGTTTTTGTTCTGACATTGTTAATTTTATTTGATTAATGAAATTGATAAACAACATCCGCAAACCATGAAGATTTGTGAAATGTTGTGAGCATTAATCGAATAAAAATTTTAAATGTAAATGGCGCGAGGCTTAGAAAAGACTGGATGGACTCGATGGACTGTTAAAAGGACTTGTTGGACTATATTTTATTTGAAAGACCTTTTTCTTCTAATCGTTTTTTGGTGATTTTTTTGTAAAAAACTACGCGTTTGTCTGACACCGTTCCTTCAAAAAAAAGCGGTCTAAAAACATCTGTTTTTTCTTTGAAAATTATATTTGGCACTTTAGAAGCCCTTACATCTGTAATATTAAAGTCTGATGGATTAATATAGATACATTCTTTGTCACCAATTTCTTTGCAAAGAGTTGTGATAAATTTTCCATGTCCACTGTCATTTTTAAACTTGTTCCCAACGAATACTGGTTCTTTACCAATTCGGTAATCAAATATTTTTACGATTGAGTAATGTAAATCATCTTTAATACATTCTAGCTCAAAAATAACTTTTTCATCTTCATTTTTTCGTCTCTCTGGGGTTTTGGGATTTTTCTGAGTCTTTTTATCTTCTGCTATATTGTGTACTCCATTGCTAAAATTATCTTCACATCCTGAATTAATTGCCAAAGCCATTGTTTCCGCTGCTTTTACAAAGTCTTTATTCTTATAATTCTCTTTTATTTGACTTCTCAATTCATCATTTTTGAACTCTAAAAAAGATTCTTTGCACAAGTAAAGCGTTGCGTCGTTAATATTTTCTTCCTTGCCAGTGTTGTGATTATGCACTATTACATCTCGCTTTAGGTACGAATCTAAAATATCAATAGCTGCATTTCTTACTTCACGAATTCCACAATCTGGAAAATATAATTTTTCTTTCATATCCTTTAGCAGCCAAACACAGTACATGAATCTCGGCTCTTCTGTTGATTTATAATCAACCTCAATTCCATTTGGATAGGTCGGATTAAGAGCTACATCTCTTCGCTCATTTCTGATAGCCACAACCTTGTAAAAAACCCCAGCTCTTTCTGCAAAACAAGACACTCGACTATTTTCCGCGATATTATCATGCATGAAGTAATTGCCCTGATTTCTAATTAGGACAAAGCTCACTAAAGCTCTGACATTATTTTCGAAAACCCCGAAAGACTTGAATAGCTCGTCATCATCGTTTTGTGCTAATTTTTTAGGAATATAGTTAAATAAAGGGTCGGTGGACAAGATGTATCGCAACAAAATTTGATTGCTTTCTCTAAGCAAAATAAACAGCTCTTTAACCTGATTAATTCGGTATTGCAGAAAACTATCCCACCCTTCTTCTTGGACAAAATTTGGAGGAGGACTAAACAAAGAATAAAATTCTGACTTGTTAGATTGAAGACTTGCGATGAGTTTTAATGCTTCTTTGTCCGATATGATTTTTGATATATCTGCTTCTGAAATTAAATTATGGTTAACATTCTTCAGTACTGACTTCTTTTTATTCTTAGCACAAACCCCAGCCAAGATGCGATAAATCAAATATTTTTTGAAAGATGAAAATTCTCTTTCTTCAAATTTCCATACAGCTTGATTGGTCTTAAAAACCTCGTTGTAAAAAATATGAAAGAACCTTCCAACCACCTTGTGATTAGAAAAATCATTATTCAAAAAACTCAGAGAAAAATTAATTTCAGGTAAATTACAGTGCTGCAAAAATGAATAATCGATAATATTAACGAATGATTGATAGTATGAATCTTTCCAACTTGCTTTTAGCAAGCTATGTTTCTTTCCGTTTACTTCTTTTATTACAGCCCTCTTCAAAGCCTCTTCGTATTTCCTAATTTTTATTGGGTTATCGCTCATCTTCCTCCAAAAATCTTATTATTCATCCTCTCCACCACCCCAGCAGTATGTGCATCAGAAATGTGAGAATATCTCTTTACCATTGAAAGCGTTTTATGCCCAAGCACCCCAGCAATTTCTGCCAGCGTTGCGCCATTCATAGCCAAATAACTTGCGCAAGAGTGTCTAAGGTCATGCCATTTAAAATCTTCTATCTCTGCCTTCTTTAATGCGGTTTCAAAAGGGGTTCTTATGTCGATTGGGTCTATTAAATTCTTAGCAGGAAAAACCAAGTTAGTATTTTGGTTTCTGTTTTTGTAATGGCTTTTCATTAAGTCTTTTGAAATGCCAACCAAAGGCAAAGAGCGTCTATCGCCATTTTTAGTGTCGTGCAAAAATATCATGCCACGGCTTAAATCAACATCGTTCCAAGTAAGGCTGGCAATTTCCATTTTTCTTGCACCAGTTGAAATTGCCAAAACTACCAAAATATAAAGAAAAGGGCTTTGGCTTTCTTGGCAGGCTTGCAGCAATCTTTCTCTTTCTTCGTCGCTTAAATATCTAACTCTTCCTTTTGGCTCTTTAAGTTTTTTTATTTTTAGTAATGGGTTATCTTGCATCCAGCCCCATTCTTTAACGGCAACTGAAAAGCAATGACTAAGAACTGCGCAATAACGATTGATAGTTGCATCGCTTCTTATGGCTTGTTTACGCTTACTTTTTTCTAATAAAAGTTTCCCTCTATGTTCTGAAATTAATGCAGGCGTGATGTCGGAAAGTAAGAAACTGCCAATGTTGTTTTTCCACCAATTTAGTTGAGTTAATTGGTCGCCCATGCTTCTGGGTTTGCGTGGTAAAATTTCTTTTTCGTAGCGTTCGATTAATTCTTTAGCTGTATGTTTTTTTGATTCACTGGTTTTGAAATGTCTGCCTTCTCTGATTGCTGATTCAGTATCTTGAATCCACTTCTTAGCGTCCGTTATTCTTTCAAAGGTGGCTATTTGTTCTGGATAGCCTTTAAGCCTAACTCTAACACGATGAGCTATATTTCCTTTACTGTTAAGTCTCTTTTCAATTGTAGCCATTTTTTAGCAATTTTTTATTAACTACAAAAAATCTAAAGCAATGAAAATAAAAGACAACAATTTACAACTACAGATATATAATCAGGAGTAAAAAATAAGATATAACCTTTATAATAAAGGATTTAAAAAATTAGATTTACTTATTTGGGACAATTAAGGGACAATTTAAAAAACTAATAACCAAAAAAGATAGGTAAATAAGGTGGTTTTTAAGATAATATAAAAATGAACCTGAAAATGTTTTACTCAGAATTATTGCAGTTTTTTGTATTTTAGTGTCCCAAGAGTGTCCCATTTGAGGGTTTTTTGAAGAGGCTAATTTGTCTGAAGCCTTACTGGGATTGGTGGACTTGGGCGGATTTGAACCGCCGACCTACTGATTAAGAGTCAGCTGCTCTACCAACTGAGCTACAAGTCCGTGTATTTTTTAAACTCACAACGCTTCGTTAATTTTCAGCTCCAAAAACATTATGTAAGAATCTACATAACCCAAAGAGCTATGTTTGAAGGCCTTTGGAATAGTACCGATGATTTGAAAACCAACAGACTGCCAAAGCTTAACTGCTGCAATGTTAGTTGAAACAACAAAGTTAAATTGAATGGCCCTGTAGCCAATTTCTTTAGCCGTAGAAATTGAATGAAGCGCTAAAGCCTTGCCAATTCCTGACCCCCGCACATTTTCATCAACAATGTAACTGGCATTTCCAATGTGAGAACCAAGGTCAACTTGATTGGCTCTTAGTAAATAAGCTCCCACAATTTTTCCGTTAATTTCTGCGACAAAAGTTTTAGATTTTTTATCCATCCATTTGGCATAAGCCTCGTCGGCCGTGGTTTCTGGGCGGTTCACATAAGTGTCACCTTTGGCAATAACAGATCTAAATATACGCCAAATTTCAGGAAAATCTTCTTTGGCTGCTATGCGAATTGTGGTCATGTTTTTTAAGAAAAATTACAAGGATGTGATGAATATCTCTTAATGGAAAATAATTGTCATTGAAAGATCTGATATATTAAAAATCCTGCCTCACCTTCAGCGAAATAAAATGAGATTGATAAGTTTTTTTCTTCTCAAAACTATAATCGGCGCTGAAGCTCATATCATCCATGTGATAAGCCACAACTTCAGTTTCCAGCCTCAAACTAGAGCGATCAATTTGAGAAATTTGCGAATTAAAAGTAGTGCTTTGTCCTTCAAAATTACTGACAGTTGTTGGCGCGTCATTGATAATGCTATAGCCGTAAGAAATTTTAAAATTTGTGGCAATTTTATCAAATTCAGGAAATTCGGGAAGCTTGCTAATCCATCCCAAATTAAGCCCAGCGCGGGTTTCTAAAAAATTTGCCGACACCGATCTGACATTTAAATTTAAAGTTCCAGCGTCTTTTTCTTGATATCCGTCAATATTGCTATGCAAAAAATTTACACTGATTTCAGGAGTTAGATTTAAATTATCACTTAACTTATTCACACTTCCGCCTTTAATTTTAGCACCATAAGTTTGCCCGCCATAACTCGCTATAGCTTCTGCATTTACTAAATCGATCGATCTATTTGACTGATATTGGTTTAAAGCTATCAGGCCAACTGTATCTAAAAAATATTCATCAAAATTCCAGCCACCATAAATATTGGCCTGATAGGTATTTACCAAATTAGTTTTTGAATTATCGGAAGATTTTATACGCGATTTAGCATAGCTTAAAGCTGCTCCAACAGTGCTTTCATCATCTGTTTTCTGATCAGCCGCCAAAACAAATCCTGAAGAATTCATTTTATATCCATCATCATTTTTTACAGAATTTTGAGTTGCTGAACTACCAAAAGCCTGCATCCAAAGCCCTTCCGCACCTTCCAAATCATCACCCGAATTTTGACCGAAATTTTGATTAGATTTAT
>CAMCME010000072.1 GCA_945875925.1 Rickettsia typhi
ATGCTTTTTAAAGAGTCTTTACTTGTAGTATCTTTAAGTGATGTTTTACCCACATCGTCAAGTGATCTAAAGAAGTTTCCATCATCATTCATACTAGCATTGGTTGCACTTACCGATGCTGTTGCTGCTGCAGTTCCTGCCATTGCCCCCACAATTCCAAATCCAGCTGCGCCTCCAGTTGCTAAAGAAGCCGCTAAAGCTATTACAATTGTTCCTGTTTGAGTTAATCCTCTAGTCGTAGTATCTGTGGCTTTGCTAATCTCATCAATAGGGTTGTAAATGGTGCTGCTTGCATCAAGGTTCTTCAAATATGCAAGCTTAGCATCTGTCGAATCCATACTTCCATTTTTATATTCTGCGTAAGTAACATTTCCCTTATTAATATTGAGTTCTCCACCTTGAGAAATTTCATTGTTAATTACCTTAGTACTCATCCTTAAACTAGTCGTGTTTTTAAATGCGAAGATTCCTTTGGATTTGGTTTCAACAAGTTTGAAGTAAGAATCTTGAGCAGTTAGAAGCAGAAGATTATTGCCTGTGGTGATGTTGATATTGTCTGTGGCAGAAAGTTTCGCAGCTTGAAGTGTGGTGTCATTTCCAGAAACTAAATCTAAATCTGCGCCGCTTGTAATGCTGCTTTGAATGTTTGTAGTTTTGTCTTCTGTGCTTGTGCCACCTTTCTTCTTACTTCCCCAACTGGTTACTGTTCTGTCTCTTAATTGTGCAGTTGTTATGTTAATGTCTCCTGAGGTTGCCTCAAGGTAAGAAGCGCCAGTTGAAGTGATGTTACTGCCGATGTTGTTGAGGTTATTGCCTGCCACTAGAACTAGGTTGCCGCCTGATGAGAGAGTGCCTTGATTGACTAGGTTTGATCTTATGCGGTTGGCGTTTGAGGTTAGAACTTTGGTGTCTGCCGTGCTGGTGCCTGTGCTGTCTAGGGTTGGGTTTGAGGTTGAATTATTGAAGTCGGTGGAGGTTTGGCCGCTTGATAGGCCGCTGCTGTAGGTTAGTTGGCCGTTTATGTTATATTCGATTAAGGCTTTGTTTGTGATGTTGTTTTCGGCGGTTAGGTAAAGCAGGCTTCCCGCATTTATTGTGGCGCCAATGTTGGTGATGTTGCCGCCATTGCCGTCGCTGTCTTTTGCGGCGTTTAATGATACCATGTTGTCGGCCTCAATTCTGGTTTCGCTTAGTGTGTCTTTGTTTGCGCTTGTTGCGGTGCTGATGTTGTTGATGTTAACGGCGTCCATCACAACATTGTTTGATGCTTTGATGATGTAGTTGCTGTTGTTAATGTCTTTTGCAGCGGTCATGTAGATTGATCCGCCTGTATTTAGGTAATTATTTGCAATATTGATATTACCACTTGATGTAATTTCGATGTCAGTGCCTGAGTTGAATGTTGCGCTAGATCTTGCCGTTGCCGCATCGTCTTTTGTGCCAAGTGTTGAGAAGGACGAAGTTGCGCTGTAGCCACTTGTGGCGAAAGCGGAGTTATTGATGATGCTGATATTTCCTGAGTTGCTTAGGGAAGTTACGGATAGTTTAGATTGAGAATTCAGGATTGAATTTTGCAGTAAGATATTTCCTGAATTGGCTGTGAGGTTGATGTTGCCGCCACTTGTTAATCCGCTTGAATCGGTTGATATTGTGAGAGCTTTGATAGATGCATTTGCAAAACTGTTACTAACACTCGAGATACTTCCAACATTAATATTCACATCCCCTGCTCTGCTTATAATCGATCCGCTATTTGTTAAGTTCGCAGTTGGTGAGTTAATAGTTAAACTTCCTTTTGAGAAGATTGTTGAACCTGTTGTAAGCGAGCTATTTCCTAAGCTTGTAGAATTTGTATTAGATGTGATGCTGGCAAGAGATGAAGCGCTGCTTAAATCATCAACAGTTGCACTTGTGCCAAGCAGACTATTTCTGGTGGCAAGGCTTAAATAAATTTTCGGAACTATTACAAATTGGCCATTAATTTTAGTGCCTTCGAACCAGATGATGTCTTTGTCTAAAGAATTTACCTGATCTTGGCTTAAGCCTTTTGTGATGTCTAAGTTAAGGCGAGACTTTTCTGAAACGGCATTGTCGATTAATCTTTTGATCTCGGCATTGGTGTTGGTTTCATTATCACTTAGAAGAAGACCTGAATTGCTTTCTGCGTTTCTAAACTTTTGAGAAAGTCAAACCAGTGCAACTCTTTGAGAAGTTTTTTTTGTCATCGAAGAACTTGTTTCAGAATCTCATCTAACTCGATTAGTTTTATTTTTTTTCTTACTGAATTTCTAAGAAATATTTTCTGATTTTTTGAGAGAATTTTTTAAGAAAAATCGTTAATTTCTCTTAAAATCTGACTGATTGAATTTTAACATCTTTCCATCTGCACACTACAGCCTGTAATTCTTTTACACCAATCACCCAAAATAAAACACCATCAGTTTGTGCCCCACGGGGCACACATGTCATCCTTGTTTTTTATAAAATTATTTGCTGATTTGTTTTGCAGATTTTTTTTCTTCGATGAGATTTTTTTTTGAAGATACCAACTTTTTACAACGCAACTTTTCCAAGTCAAAAATAAATTATTCCCAGTTATCAACCATTCCAAAATGACCATGGCAACTAAAGCAAAAAATAATTCTAAAAAAACAGCAGTAAAAACTTCTAAAAATTCCACTCCGAAAAAAACTACAACCCGAGTCTCCCCAAAAATAGAAACCCCCAAAACCCTCTCAAACAAAGAATACTCAAAACTCCTAACCGACATCCGAAACCTAATAGAAAATGGCCGCGACAAAACTGGCGAAGAAGCCAACAACCAACTCACCTTCACCTATTGGAAAATCGGCGAAAGAATCACCACGGAATCTCTCACCACCATTTCCAACTACCGAAACTCCATCCTCAAAGATATTTCAGCCGAATTAGAGTTAGAACGCACCGTCCTCAGCCGCTGCTCCAGCTTTTACCAAGCCTACAAAACTCCACCCGAAAATAAAAATTTAAGCTGGTCTCACTACCGCGAATTAATCGCCATCAAAGATGAAAAACTAAGATCCGAACTAGAAGCAAAAGCTCAAAGCCAATGTTGGTCCCGCGACAAACTAATCGCCGCCATCAAACAAAAGCAGAACTCCACCAACTCCAACCCAAACGAAAAACCCCACCTAAAAAGACCCACCAACGCAACTTATCTCTACAAAGCCAAAGTCATCGAAGTAATCGACGGCGACACCCTCCTCCTCAACATCGACCTCGGCTTCCAAGTCTCCAAAGAACAACGCGTCCGCCTAGCCTGCATCGACGCCCCCGAAATCACCACCAAAAAAGGCAAAGAATCATACGAATTCCTCCGCAACAAAATGAGCCAAACCAGCTTCATCATGATCCAAACCCACAAAATCGACATCTACGGCCGCTATGTCGCCCATGTCTTCTACACCCCCGACATCGACCAAACAAAAAAGAGCAACGACGAAGTTTTTAAAACTGGAACTTACTTAAATGATGAGTTGTTGAAGCTGGGGTTGGTGGGAGTTTTTGGGGAATGATTTAACTGGTGGTTGAGCGGAGTCGAAACCAGCGCAAGGTTTCTGCCACAATCTTTATGAATTTTTATTAAGCACCCTTGTATAAAATTGCAGTCATCACTACATTTAGTACTTCATGGCGCAGATTTGACACTAAATAAAGGATTATCCAATTTCAGGAAAATAAATGGAAACAGAAATTATGAACGCAGTACTGTCTGGTTTAGCAACGAACTCTATAAGTTACGGAGCAAAAAACTTCGTTAAAAAATTTTTTACGAAAGATAAGAACGGTATAGTTTCTGCCGGACTTGCAGTGGGATACTTCTATAATTTTCTTGGCCCAATTGCTAATGAATTGAAGAGCCAAAAATTAACTATTCAACAAGGTGATCAGAAGAAAAAATTTTCTACCGATAACATTAAATTAAAATTAATTCTGCCATCGAGACTTGATATTGCCTCGCTTTCTCTATGTGAAGAGGAATTTAGAAAACTTCCAAAAGGTAGTATTATTCCCCAAGACCAAAATTGTCGTCCTTATGGTATTGGTTACTCAGTTACCACAAAGGGCAAGAGGCAAGAATTAACAATCGTTGATTATGTGCGTCCGGTATCGGCAATCAAGTTTTACTACGAAGAAATACTAAAATTTGATACCAATAAGGATAAAAAATGGCCTGATATTCAAAATGTTGAAATCGCTGTTTTCGAAGAATCTATTAGAGCTATGCTCTCAAAAGGAAATGGCTCGTTAGTGAGCAAAATCGAATTTTCCAAATTAGGATAACAAAACAAAATAAATCAATGAAACCGCAAAGAAAATTACTTACCTCGTTAATTGATAAATTAGATATTTCGACAGAAGAATATCTAGAGGCTGTGAATATAGCTGAAGACATCGCTATTCACTTAAACAGAAATGAAAAATTAAAAGGTCATGAGCCGCAACTTTTCATCCAAGGTTCTTTCAAGATGGGAACTGTTACAAAGCCCACTGCTAAAGACCATAGATACGATATTGATTTGGTGTGTGAATTATCAGCAGATACTAAACATACTATTTCCAAAGATGATTTAAAAGCTTTGGTTGGAGAGGCCTTAAAAACTCACAAGATTTATGGCTCCAGCTTTATGCCGAAACCAAGATGCTGGACAATCAACATCAATGGAAAATTTAAACTTGATATAGTCCCAGCAATACCGGATTTAGAAAATTCAAAGGGAGCAATTTTAATACAAGATAGGTCGGAGCATAATTGGCAACCAACTAACCCGAAAGGCTACTATCAATGGTTCAATGAAAAACGTAAAAAGTATTTCTTAACCGTAAAGAACAATACTCTTGATAGTGTTAATCTAGAAAACCTTGAAGAACATCAAAAAACTCCGATGCAAAAGGCTATTCAAATTCTTAAAAGATTAAGAGATATTCAATTTGAAAATGATCCGAAATTGAAGCCATCATCAATAATTATAACAACAATTGTAGCGCAACATTATAATGGCGAAAGAAATGTTTACGAAGTGTTAGATAATGTTGTGTCTCAACTCACAAAATACAAAAATGCAGAAAATATATCCATTGAAGAAGGAGAAGAAAACTTTGCAGAAAAATTAAATGATAAGGTGTTCAGATCTGCCTTTATTAGCTGGATCCAAAATGTTCAAGATATGTGGATTAAGTTTCGTAATGTTCAAAATCTTGATGATCTAAAAGAATTTTCAAATTTGGGATTTGGTCATGAAATTAGTGACACCATTTTTAATGAAAATGACTTTGATCTTCCTAAGAAATTTTCTGTTGCGGATGCGCCACAAATCCGAATATCAACCCAAGATGCTCCGAAGCCGTGGAGAAATTATTAATTGAGAATCAATTTGCTGAATTAAGTCAAAAATACAGTGGATTACATTTATCTGAAACGACCGATGAAGACTACCCCTTTATAATCAATGGATCATTATTGTTTGAGGTGATTGATGAGAAATACCCAATAGCTGCTGATACTTTTGATTTAGAGATAAAGATATCAAAATACCACCCGCTGATTTTGCCAAAAGTTTCTGAAACAACTAATCGAATACCTAGGATAGATAAATATCATATAAATAGTGGCGGCACATTTTGTCTGGCCTCTAGAAGAAAAGAGCACGAGTTGTTTTGTAAACTTCCTTCTTTGTTAGGTTTTACAGAAAATCTTATAATTCCTTTTTTATATTCTTTTTCCTGCTATGCAAAATATAGCATAAGACCTTATGGGGAGTTATCTCATGGATCACAAGGCTTATTAGAGGATTATAAAAAACTTCTTGGAGTTTCTAGCAAAAAGGAGGTGTGTGATTTTTTAATCTATCTTCAATCGATGTACAAAAATCCTAAAAAAAGAGCTAGAATTAGAACTCGCGAAAGATGTCCATGTGGAAGCAAATTGCGCTTTAATCGATGTCACAAAAGATATGATGAAATGAAAAACTATTATCCGGAGTTATATCTCTCTCAAGATATTGAAGACATCAAAAATAGCTCATCTTAACCACAAAAGTAGGAATTAAGTTTGTCCTAGCCCCCAAAAATCCCCCAACTTCAGGAGAGAATTTTATTTTTTAGCCAGAGCTAAATTTGTTAATATTTTTACTTACAATGGAATCAGTAAAATTAGCAATATTTTGCTGCTGACTCAAAAATACTTTTGGTGGCAATCCACCCAGTGATGAATGAGGTCTTTTGTAATTATACTCAATCAGCCAATCATCAGTTATATCTCTGATCTCATCTAGTGATTCAAAAATATATCGATTTAGAACCTCATTTCTGTATGTACCATTAAA
>CAMCME010000073.1 GCA_945875925.1 Rickettsia typhi
ACAGGCAATAATCTTCTGCTTCTAACTGCTCAAGATTCTTACTTCAAACTTGTTGAAACCAAATCCAAAGGAATTTTCGCATTTAAAAACACGACTAGTTTAAGGATGAGTACTAAGGTAATTAACAATGAAATTTCTCAAGGTGGAGAACTCAATATTAATAAGGGAAATGTTACTTACGCAGAATATAAAAATGGCAGCATGGATTCGACAGATGCTAAAATTGCCGGTGAAATGGTTTCACTGACCGCCACTGAAACCAATATCAGCAAACTTTGCCCACAAAGTTCTCATGCCATTGTTGCAATTCCAGATGCCAAAAAAGGCGAGCAATTAATTTTAATGACCACGAGTGGAAGTTTAAAACGCGCTGAAATTTCTGCTTTCTTTAAAGAGAATCAAATCTCTGAATTATCAGTTCTGAAAGAAATTATTGTTGTTGAGAAACTGCCACTGCTTGGAACAGGGAAGGTGGATTATGTGAGGGTGAGGGAGTTGGTTTGTTAGGGATTTGTTTAAAAGTGAGGGTGTTGGGTTTTATAATATTTAACAATGAATTGTGTTTTTATGTGTGAGAATGGACACCTTTGACATTTCTTCCTGAATGGCGTCAGTTTTTTACTGACGCCATCTTTACTTAAGATTGATTTCTTTTTTTTGTCCAAAAATGCCAAATTTTTCCATCTTTACGATAGATTCGTTTGCCATGTTTTGTTATGTAGGGTGTGAAAATTTCTACCATTTCATCATTAATTTGCATTAATGTTCTCCTTAAAAAAATTAAAAAGTGGATTTTTAGATCCACTCTGAATTTTCACTTGTTTTAAAAAACACTTTTCTTACATTTTGCAGTGTTGTTCCTGCAAAAACATAAAAAATGTTTTTCTAGCCAAGTGTTTGGAATTGAATGGTGATTGTACTCACTATTCAATTCCTCATCTATACAGATGATTCTGTTACTGAGAATTTCTTTCTCGGTATTATTCCTATCTTTAAAATCAGTTCTATCTAAGACATCAGAAATGATGGAAATATCCTCACTTCAATTGATTGCGCAAAACTAATTTTCTTCAAACATACTTGCAAAGTAAAAATCTAAAATTCTTTACCCACAATACTTAGAACCTCTTGTTCTTATAAGAATTAATCTGGTCAAAACTTTCACTATGAGTTTAGTTGTTTTCCCAATGTTCTTTAAAAACAGAAAATGAGAATAATTATTTTAATTTATATATCAATGGTCTACTACGAAAAAATCGTTGAATCATATTTAATTAATATTATTAATAGCTAATATTAAGCAGTAATCTTCTATAAAAACTCAAAAACACTTTTAAACATGTTAATAAAATTTACCTGTGAGAATTTTTTGTCTTTTGGTGATGGAAAAAACGGATTTGAATTTGTGAATCTGGCGGCCAGCAAAACTAAAAGTTTACCAAGTCATGTGCTTGATATTTCTTCTGAAATTTCGGTGTTGCGCGGGGCGGCAATTTATGGGGCGAATGCTGCGGGAAAGAGTAATTTTATTAAGGCAATAGACTTTGCCAGAAAGCTTGTTTTGTCGTCGGAAAATATTGAAAAACACAATCTTGGCGCTTTTCAAAATAAATTCTGCAAAGGCAAAAAAAGTAGGTTTTCTTTTGATTTTAAGTTGGGAGATAAAATTTATGAATATGGCTTTGAGATTACTTCAAATGAAGTGATTGCTGAGTGGTTGCGCTCAACTAATCTTAATGGCAAGCGTGAAAAAACTTTGTTTGAAAGAGATCATCAAGAAATCTCTAGTGACAAAGAAATTGCTGAGATTGTTAAAAAAGAAAAAGATGCTGATTTTTATAAATATGTAAAAAAAGCGATTGGATCTAATCAGTTATTTTTGGCGCGCTTAGTTAATCAGGACAATGTTAAAGAGCTTGCCAAAATTACTAACTGGTTCAAGAAAATTGCCTTTGTGCGTGAGTTTAATCGTTTAGCTTATTTTAAAAAATCGGATTTGGCCAAATTTGCCGAAAGCATTTTGCAAAAAATTGATCATCAAATTGATAAGGTTCTATTTGGAGAAGGTATTGCGGTGGAAAAGCCAAGCGACATATCTGAGTTGCCTATCAATCTTGCTGATGAAATTATTAAGCACTTGCTCACATCTTACGCATCAGACAAAAAAGAAAGATCTTTGCAAATTCCAAATCCTATTAACGACAAAAAAATCTATCTTAGTGTTGACTCGAAAGGCGTAAAAAGATTTGAAATTTTGATTGTTAGAAAAAATAAAGAATTCAGTTTGGATCAAGAATCTGATGGTATTCGCAAAATATTTGATTTGATTCCGATGCTTTTTGAGGCCAACTTAAAACATCCAGATGACCAAGATAAACAATCAATTTTTATCATTGATGAACTTGAAAAAAGCTTACATCCCTTTATTGCAAAAGATGTGGTCGAAATGTTTTTTGAACGCGGCAAGAATTGCGAAAGCCAACTAATATTTACAACTCACGACACCAATTTGCTTGATTTGGAACTGATGCGTAAAGACGAGATTTGGTTCGCCGAGAAAGATAAAAACCTTAACACCAAATTTACTTCTTTGGCTGAGTTTAAAAATATCAGGGAAGATTTGGTGGTTTCTAAAGGATATCTCCAAGGTCGCTTTGGTGCGATTCCTTTTATTGGAAAGTTATAAGGGGGATAAAATGAGCGCAAAATTACCACGCCAAAAAACCAACAAATATGCTAATCTTCGTAAAGAAGAGGTTTTGGAAACTCCATCTTTTATTGTTATCGCTGTTGAAGGTGAAAGGACGGAAAGGCTTTATTTTGAAATGTTGGAGAAAAAATTTAGAGATAAAATAAGACTGAAAATTATTGCGCCAGAAAAAGGCAAATCTTCACCGCAAAAAATTCTAGATGTTTTGCGCAATCAAAAGGCTGAATATGCAAGCTCTAGCAGTAATAAGAATCCTGATTCTTTTTGGATGGTTTGTGATGTTGATCTGCATAAAGGAGTCCACTCTGTTATTAAAGACGCTTTGAAAGAGGGTTTTAAAGTTGCTATTAGTAATCCTTGTTTTGAAGTTTGGTTATTTCTGCATTTGGGAAAAATTGAGATAAAAAAAGATGTAACAAGGCTTCTAAATTTAAAAGGTGAAGTGTTACTGGAAGTTAGAAAAGATGGAAAAGTTGATCGTAAGTTAAGTCAAAAAATTTCCAATATTCTTGGTCATATTCGCAACGGCATCTATGGCTACGAAAAGCCTTATTTAGATGAACTTAAAAAAGCAGTTTTAAGATCTTCTAGAAATCTAAAAAAAGTTGAAAAAGACAATCTACTAGTTGGTATAAAATATGTTGGCCAAACAAGAGTTGGAGAACTTATTGATGAAATTATGAAGTAGTTTTGAAGAAAATGAAATTTCATAAAGGTGTCAGGTCGATTATATGACATATGATAATCTTCTTATATCATTGACCCCATTTGCTTAAACTCCCCAACCTAAACTCAAGAGATCATCGGCTGCTAAGCAGCCAAGGATTACGAGTATGTGATGATTGTGAGGCAGGAAGCTTCCGCTGGTTTTGACTCCGTTCAACCGGCGGTTTTTTTTATGCAGAAGTCAAAAAATTCTACATGAGGAAACATGAGTAAAAAGTCTTAGGTCGATTATATGACATAAGAAAACCCTCATAGGCGATAGATCGATTTGACTATTTTTTCTTAGAACTCCAAATTCATTTTTTAACTTTTCTCTTTTCTCTTTCTCTAACCAACTAAAATTTTATGAAAAAAACACTATCAGTAATCACAATCGCTAGTTCTTTGGCTGGTTCTTTATTATCTTCTCAGGCTTATGCTAAAATTGAAGGCAGTTATTTGGGGGTGGATGTTTTGCGAAGTAGCACTAAGGCTAAAGGCACTTCTAGTTTAGAAAATGACAATATGAATAGTAACGAACCATATTATAATCAGGGCAATGCTCGTGATTCAGATCGTGGGGTTGGGGTAAATTACAAATATGCTTTCAACTTTAATGATTTTTTCGTGGCTCCTGGAATATCTTATGATTTTTTAAATAACAGCATGAAGGCAAACCATGCAAGCGCCATTAATAACTATTTTTCACAGGCGGTGAAACTAAAAAGCGCATTAAGTTTAAGAACAAATTTTGGTTATGACATTAACGACCAATTTGCATTTTATATTCCAGTTGGAATTTCGCGTTTTGACTATGATATCAAAACAACTGATGTCACCAGCACAAAAATGGTTAGAACAAACAAATCAAACCAAGAATTTGCGGCTTTTATTGGTGTAGGTTTTTCTTACCAACCAATTAAAAACTGGGCAGTGAATTTGGAATATAACAAATATCAAAATCTTAAGCTCACATCTTCAACCGCAACAATTGATGGCGGACATATTATTGTTAAAACCAATGTGGATATGTTGAAACTTGGTGTGTCTTACAAATTCTAGTTAAAATATTATCAAAGAAATACTTGAGTCTTGGAACGGTTCAGGGGTTTGAGTTGGAGTTTTGAAAGGGTGCTGGGTCATTTATATAAAATAAGGATATTTCTTCATATGTCATATAATTGAGTTGGCACCTTTTCTACTTTTCTAAGGAGATGTGGGAAATTGAAAATCAGGAGACAAATGAAAAATGAAATAAAAAGCGACAGAATAATGGTGGAAAAAATCTTTTCTGAAATGTGGTTTAGGATACCAGAATATCAGCGTCCTTATGTTTGGGGAAGTGACCAAATAACAGAGATTTTGGAAGATACTTGCTATGCTATGCTTGAAAATCCTGACTCAGAATATTTTCTTGGTTCATTTGTATTCCAGTCTAACAAGAAGAAGGAGAGCGATGGAATTGTGTATAATGAAAATGACTTACTAGATGGGCAACAAAGAATAACAACAATGCTTTTGATATTCTCAGTTTTGAGAGATCGTGTAAAGGATCAAAAAGCCAAAGAAAAATGTCAGAAATGCATTTTTCAGGAATCTGACGAGTATGAAAACAATCCCGAGCGTTCACGCATTATTTTTGAGATTAGACAGGAAGCCATAGATTTTATAGATAAACTAAAAAACGAAAATTTCACTCAGAACGACAAAGAATTAAGTTATTATGAAAAAAAAGCTCAAGACATTTCTGTCCAGAATATGGCTAAATCAATACGCATTATAAATCAGTTTTTTGACGAGAAAAAGGAACAAATTATACCAGAGAACTATCTAAAATTTTTGTTGAGAAATGTTATTTTAATTTATGTTTCTACAGAAAATTTAGAAGATGCTTTTAGGCTTTTTACAATTCTGAATGATCGTGGTATGCCACTCCGTAATAGTGATATTTTAAAATCTATTAACCTTGGTGCATTGCAAACAGATCAGGAAAAGAAAAAATATGCTACTTTATGGGAAAGTGCTGAAAGCGAGCTAGGAGAAAACTTTGATCGTTTCCTTAGTCATGTAAGAACAATTCTAGTCAAAGAGAAAGCCCGATTAAGCCTGTTGCAAGAGTATGAAGATAAAATTTATGATCCTAAAGAAAAAGACAAAGCAACCAATCTAAAAAAACCAGCTTTACTAAAGAAAGGTAAAGAAACATTCGACTTTATAAAACTTCACTTAGAGAAATATCAACAGATTATTTCTGGAAATAATTATGATATTACAGGTAGTTTTAGGTTTGATAATCTAATAAAAACAATGCTTGTGGGATTACCAGCAACAGACTGGCTTCCGCCTTTGCTTCGATATTATGATAAGTTTGAAGGCAAAGAGGTATTTAAATTTCTTACCTTATTGGATAACAAATTCTCAGCAGATTGGATTATTCAATTAACGCCAACTGCCCGCATTGAAGCAATGAATGATATTATCAAAGAGATAGATTTGAAAGATAGTTATGAGCATGTTCTCTCCTCCGAGAAACTTTCTTTTACTAATCACGAGAAACTATTCACTGAATTAAATGGAAAAATTTATGGTAGAATGTTTGCTAGGTACATATTGCTTAAGCTAGACTACATCTACCAAGACCATAGTCATAAAATGAATCATGAAACCATTTCTGTAGAGCACATTCTACCACAAAATCCCGAGGCAGATAGTCGATGTGTCCTAGCCCCCAAAAATCCCCCAACTTCAGGAGAGAATTTTAAGCGATCAATATTTACGATTAAGCGTCAGCTTTTTTGTTAAAATATTGATCATTTAACAATAATCTTTTTTGGAGTAAAAAATATGAGTACAAAGTTCAGTGAA
>CAMCME010000074.1 GCA_945875925.1 Rickettsia typhi
CCAACAAATCAAAAACTCTTTGCCTTAAATCAAGTGAATAAGCTTTAGCCATAAATTTCTACGCTTTGTTAGTAAAGTAGAGAGATTTAAAGGTTTGAAATTAATAGTATAGATAGTTTATTTGGTATATACCAACATCAAAAACTCAAATATCCCACCGACAAATAATCATTTGGAAGGGATGTTTGGACATATCAAAGAGACGGTAAAAATACATCGAGGATTAGACAAAAATCGGAAGAAAAAAGCAGTGAGATTTTTACTGAAAAATTGGGGGCGTTAGGGGTGAAATTAGCACCCCATTTTTTTAATTATGCCAAAATTTAAAAACCCAAAAAAAATTTTATCTAGAGAGGTTTTTCTTTGAATTTTAAGCGCCAGCTCAAAAACTCAAAATAGCTCAAAATCTTATCTTATTTTATTCTCATAATGTATATTATGTAAAATTGATTATCGAGGAATAATAGCTTTTTGAGTTTTGAAAGATTTATTACTTTTTGAAAGATTTATTACTTTTGCTTGATTATCTGGTAAGGCATTGAAACTTTAGCGAACTGATGGGTGAAATTGCATAAACAGGGTAAAACCACCACAGGATTTTGACTGGAACATTGACTTTATTGATTGTAAGTCACTTTTCTATTTCCAGAAATGCCTATTTTTCTTAGAGGGCGTAAGGATGGCGATGTAAGTCAAAAAGTCTCTACTCATACCAAATAAGGCTAGAGATAGTAAGTCTCTACTCATACTAAATAAGGCTAGAGATAGTTTTTAGGTGTCATTATTTTCTTTTTTACTTCCTCATCTTCGTAATAAAAAACCTTCTTTGAGATAATTGGCTGCTCACCGTTTCTTAGAATAATTTGTGAATCCGTGGATAGATTCATAGCTTCTTGCCAGGATATCAGTTCAAGATTATTAGATTTATTAAGACAAAGTTGTGATATGTTATTGGCAGTTTTGAAACTTTTGGCGGCAAAGAAAATTTTAGTATCACAATCTGATATTATTGCCGAGGCACCATTTTCTCCGTAAACATTTTCTATACTTTCAATATCAGCAGCGATCAAAAATAATTTTATTTTGTAGCCTCTAAAATAAGATACTGCCGCTGCCATCATTTCTAGTTTTCCGAGTGAATAAAATTCATCCATGAATAAACATACTCCGCCATTTTTATCATTATATCCCAGTTCAGAAGCGGTTGTAGCAAGTCTTTCTAGGGCGTGATCGTAGAAGAATTGCATCACTGGCTGTAATCTATCGCTATCAGCAGGATTCAACCCAACATAAAGCGTGGTTTTATTTTTCTTAAAATCAGCAATATCAAAATCTGATTTGGAAGTGGCGCGGTCTATCAAAGGATTATTCCAAGGCGCTAAATAATTACTCAGAGTCCGAATAATAGAATTTTGTTCATGCTTATCTTTCGACAAAAAAGACTTAATTTGGCTGCGCGCAAATGGATGAAGATCGTTTTTTAATTTCTCATTCGCGTCAGACAATTCCTGAGTTAAATCGCCAAAAAGCATTCTGGCAATTTCACCAAATGATTTAGTTTTTGAACTGTTGGCGCCAAGATAAAGGACTAACGAGATAAATAAATTCTTAGCACAAACTGCATAATCACCGCGATCTTTAATCAAAAGATGAGCAAGTTTCTGAATATCATCAATAATTTTTGTCGGATCAGAGCTGATAAAATCTAGAGGATTATATCGATTGGTTTTGTTTTTTTCGCCAAGCGGGTTCCACAAAAAAATCTTATGACCGATAGAGGCTCTGTAGCCGCTAGTGAGTTCATAATTTTCCATTTTAATATCGTGAACAATTGCTGATTCTTCAAAAGCCAAAAGGCTTGGAATTACAAAGCAAACTCCTTTGCCAGAACCATGCGGAGCAATTAGCATGATATGACTGTAATCATTATCTTCGACGAATAGTTTTTTATTATCAGCGTTATGCCCAAGTAAAATATTATTTCTCGTTTGCTTTTTCTCGATCATCTTAGCTTTAGATAAAAGTTATTAATTATGTAGCTCTCCAACCAAGCTACTTGGCCTCGCCTTTAAAATTTTTACATTAGCAATTTGGCCGAAATATTTTTCGGCATCTTCGTCAGCAGAAATATTGACGATTACAGATTGCAGCCACGGGCTTTTGCCCCAAAGTTGTTTATTGGCAGTTTTATTTTTTGGAGCTTCGCGTTCGAACATCACGGGCATCACAATTCCTTCGAACTTCTGATTAAACTCAGTTTGCTGCTGGCTTAAAAGTGTTTGAAGAATTTTTAGTCTTTCATCTTTTACACTTTCTGGAACTTGAATTTTAGCGTCCGCAGCTGGCGTTCCAGGGCGTGGAGAATATTTGAAAGAATAGCACTGCGTGAATCCCACTTTTCTCACTAAATCTAAAGTATCTTCAAAATCTTGATCAGTTTCACCAGGAAAACCTACGATGAAATCTGAAGATAGACCGATGTCTGGACAGCTTTTTCTAAGATCTTCAATCACTTTAAAATAATCTTGGCGAGTATGTTTACGGTTCATCGCTTTCAAAATATTATTTGAACCAGACTGAATTGGTAAATGCAAAAAGGGCATTAATTTGCTGACTTCTTTATGGGCTTGAATCAAGTCTGGCGTCATGTCGCGCGGATGAGAAGTGGTGTAGCGAATTCTTTCAACTTGCGGAATTTCAGCAATTTTGCGCACCAATTTGGCTAAATCTTGCGCCTCACCTTTTTCGTTTAAACCGTGATAAGCATTGACATTTTGGCCTAAGAAATAAATTTCCTTCACGCCGCGCTCCACAAGTTTCAAAGCGTCTTCATAAATTTTGTGAGATTCGCGAGAATATTCAGCCCCGCGAGTGTAAGGTACTACGCAGAAAGTGCAAAATTTGTCGCAACCTTCTTGCACAGTTACAAAAGCGCTGGCGCCAGTTCCAGCTTTTGATTCAGGCAAAACATCAAATTTATTATTTGGCGTGAATTCTAAATTAATTTGTTTTTTCTTGTCGCGCAAAACCTTTCCAACCAAGTCGGGCAAAGTTTGATAGCTTTCTGGCCCCACAATAATATCAACAACATTTGAACGGCGGAAAATTTCTTCGCCTTCAGCTTGGGCAACACATCCAGCAACAGCAACAATCATTTGGCTGCCCTGCTCTTTCTTTTCGTCTTTAAATGGACGAAGTCGGCCTAAATCAGAGAATAATTTTTCAGAAGCTTTTTCGCGAATGTGGCAAGTGTTGATAATCACCATGTCCGCGCCTTCAGGGGTTTCGGAAGTTTCGTAACCGATTGCTGTCATTAGGTCTTCCATGCGGTCTGAGTCAAAGACATTCATTTGGCAGCCGTAAGTTTTGATGTGTAGTTTTTTTGTCATTTTTTTGTTTCTTTGTTTAAAGCCCTCTTTGCAAAAGAGGGTGGATCAAATGCCAGCGGCATTTGAGACGGGTGATTTAAAAGGTTAATCCGTTATCGATTTTAATATTTATTCCGAGTATGTCGCGAGAAATCCTCCGTCACAACCGCTTTGCGGTTTGTGCCACATCCTTTTGCAAAGGAGGTTTAAGGTGCTTTCCAACCCGTCATTGTTACAACCTCGAAGGTGGCTTTCACAGAGCCATCTTCTTGGATATATTTTTTATAATAATTCTCAGAAATTTTACTTAAAAACTTTTTAGTAAAAAACTTCTTTGATCTTTTATACATAACATTTCCCTGCCCCATCATTTTTAAATCTTTTAGCAGATTTAAAGGGTTTTTGTAAAATACTTCAATCTTTTCGAAGTCAGAAATTGGGCTAACAAAGCCAGCTTTTTGAATTAAATGTGCTGCGGTTTTAACTTCAATTGTTGGCGGCAATCTTGGTGAAATTCCACCATAAATTTCATTTTCACTTTCAAACATCACAAAGGCTAATTCGGATAAATTTTCTTCACCAAAAAAGCTAGCAATGAAGATGCCATTTGGCTTCAAGAGATCTTTAACCTGCAGCAAAAATTGTGGAATTAAATTTATATGTTGAAAATTTAGGCAAGTGACAATCAAGTCGAAACTATTTGATTTAAAAGGAAGAAACTCATCATCGGCTTTAACTTCGCTTTTAATTTTGGGGCCAGAATTATCAGAAGCAAAATCGCAAATTTCAGTTTGCACAGAAAGCTTTATTTTTTTCTTTAAGGCAATTTGTTCAGATAAATAGCCATCTCGCGACCCAATTTCTAAAACCGCATCGAAGTCGCGATTTATAAATTCCAAACTCTCAACAATTTTATTTGCAACTTCGCGTTGTAAAAAATTAAACTCATCAAATTGTTTAGCGCAGCGCGCGCGATTTTGACGCAGCAAAATACGATCAAATATCAATTCTGATTGCGGTTCTAAACTCATTTAAAGATGCGGAATTTTTTTAAGAAAATCATTGAGATATTTTTCCCCAATCAATGCTTGCTTTGCAGTGAATTGATTGGACAAGAAGGCGCATTTTGTAGAAGCTGCTGGAGCAAATTGCAATTCATAACTGAGCCAAAATGCAATATTTGTTCTCACCCTTTTGAATATTTGATTGCCGAAAATTTGCTTTGCCCAAAATGCTTAGTGCAAAAGCCATCTTATGACAAAGCGATTGTGGTTTTTCGTTACAACACTGTGATTAAAAAAGTTATCGCCGACTTTAAATATCGCGATACTACTTATCTTTCTAAAAAATTTGCTAAAATTTTATTTGATCGCTACAAAAATGAGATTGGCGCTTGCGATTTGATTGTGGCGGTTCCGCTGCATAAAAAAAGATTAAGAAAAAGGAAATTTAATCAGGCGGTAATTTTGGGAAGAGATTTGGCTAAACTTTCTGAAAAAAGATTTTTTTATGACTTGTTACTGCGAATAAAAAATACTACACCACAAGTTGAGCTAAGAAAAAAGCAGCGCCAAAAGAATTTGAAAAATGCTTTTAGGCTGAATGAAAAATATTCAAGCAATATAATTAGTAAAAAAATTTTACTAATTGATGATGTCACAACTACGGGAACAACTTTAGAAAATTGTGCTGAAATTTTAAAAAAATTTGGTGCTGCAAAAGTTGTTACATTAACAATCGCCAAAACAATTTATCGCTAATCAATCCACAAAGATATTGAGTTTCTTTTTCAGGGGTTGGAATTTAGAATGTGAAAGCGGGAAGAAATTTTAAAAATTCGAAAAAATTGTTTTTAATTCATGTATAAAGAAAATCCTCAAAAGACAGTTCGGAAAGCCAAAAATAAAGCCCAGAAAAAAGCCCAGAAAAAAGCATTCACTCTGATTGAACTTTCAATGGTTATAATCATCGCCTCACTTCTTATTTCTACTTCTCTTTCTTCATCATTAAATTCTATTAAAAATACCAAAGAAAAAATCTCTAAAGCGCGTATGGAAGAGATTTATCAAGCCTTGGGAAATTATCTTTTGGTTAATAAAAGATTGCCCTGCCCAGCTTCCTTGAAAAAAAGTAAATTAGTTGATGCTGATTATGGAACTGCGGTTGCGGTTAGCGGCGGAACTTGTGCTGGAGCTGGTGTCTATGTTAATGGTAACTATGCTTATGGAATGGTTCCCATATTAGATTTGGGATTAATGTCAGATATGGCTGAAGATGGATTTGAAAGCAAATTTTCTTATGTGGTTGATAAAAACATGGTGGCGATTTCAACCTTTGATACCTCTAACGGTTCAATAGTAGTAAAAGAAAAAAGGTCTTATGGATTAACTACAATAACTAGTCAAGCGGCTTTTGCTTTGATTAGTCATGGTGACAA
>CAMCME010000075.1 GCA_945875925.1 Rickettsia typhi
ACAGAGCTAATAAATTCAGCAAATTGTAAACTTCTTTACCTTCCGCCATACTCACTAGATTTTAATCCAATTGAGCAAAAATGGGGACATGTAAAAAATTCGGTGAAGAAAATCAGGGATAAATTTCAGAATTTTAATGAGTGTTTGGAGGGTGTTTTATGCTATCGATAGATAGTTTATTTGGTATAGTTACCTAAATTTATCTCTAAAAAAATTAACAAATGAAAATTAGTAATCCCAAAATTCTTTTTCCATTTTTCATGGCTCTAATCATGACATTCGTGATTTCAGGAGTTTTAACTTTTGTGAATAAAGGTCTGATTCCTGACTTCTTCGCGGTTTGGATGAGATCATTTTTTATCGTTTTTCTAATCGCCTTTCCTACTGCTTTTTTTGTGGCGCCTTTGGTGCAAAAAATTGTGAAATTAATTTGTGATTAATTAATTTTAATACATTTTTCCATGCGAAGATTTGCCGCGAAAAACATAATAAGAATAAGCGGTGTAGCATAAAATTATCGGCAGAATTAAAGATATTCCAACCAATAGAAGTGAGAGAGATGTTGATACTGCAGCACCTTGCTCGAAGGAAATTTGGTAAGGAACTACGAAAGGAAATAAGCTGATCACCAAACCTAAATAGCAAAGAGCAAATAACAAAATTGTTAAAATGAAGGGCTGCTTTTCTCTTTTTTTAATCAGGCTTCTCACCAAAAAACAAATTGTTAAAAATGCTGCAAATGGAATTGGCGCTAGATAAAAAATATTAGAACCTGAAAACCATTTATCATAAACTCTGTCATTTAAAAATGGTGTCCAGCAACTTACTAAAATTATTGAGATAGCAACCAAAGCCACCAATGATGCGGCCACACGGCGCGCCCAATCTGCGGTTCTGCGATCAGTTTTCATAATCAACCAAGTGCTGCCCAAAAGGCTGTAACCAAAAATTAAAGCAAGTCCCGTCATCAGTGAAAAACTATTGATGCAGTCAAAAGAATTTCCAACAAAAATTCCGTCTTCAACTTCAATTCCTTGAATAAAAGCACCAAGCATTATTCCTTGCGAAAAAGTGGCAATTACCGATCCGATGTGAAAAGAAACATCCCAAATTGCTTGCTCTTTTTTTGACTCTGTTTTGAAACGAAATTCAAAAGCCACGCCGCGAAAAATTAATCCCAAAAGCATCGCAATTATTGGAATGTAAAAAGCTGGCATGATGATAGAAAAAGCTAAAGGAAAAGCTGCAAACAAACCTCCTCCACCCAGCACCAACCAAGTTTCGTTGCCATCCCAAAAAGGCACCACAGAATTCATCATTTTGCTGCGACATTGGTGAGTTGGCGCATAAGGAAATAAAATTCCGACTCCTAAATCGAAGCCATCGAGAAACACATACATAAAAATTGCGAAGGCAATTATGTAATTAAAAATTAAAGGAAGATTTAGAAATGATGAGAAGTCAAACATGGCTGATTATTATTTAGTTTGTGTGAACACCTTTTGCGATGAGACGCAAAATATAAAAAGTTGCCGCGCCGAAAATTACTAAATAAACCACAACAAAACTGATTAAAGAAAATAGAACTTGCCCAGAAGCTATATTCGAAGCTGCATCGTGAGTTCTTAATAATCCATAAACTAAGTAAGGCTGACGACCAATTTCAGTCACAAACCAGCCCGAAAGCAAAGCGATAAATCCACTTGGCGTCATAATCATGCACCATTTTTGAAACCAAATGCTGGTAAAAAGTTTCTGCTTAAAATTCAAAAATACTCCCATCACACCAGTCGCCAGCATTGCAAATCCAATTGCCACCATTAAGCGAAATAAAAAGAAAAGTGGTAAAACTGGCGGTCTTTCATCAACTGGAAAAGATTTTAATCCAGCAATTTCTCCATCAATCTCATGAGTTAAAACTAGGCTGGCCAGTCTTGGAATTTCAATGGCATATTTTGTTGTTTCAGATGCTTCATCAGGAATTCCAAAAAGCGTTAAAGGTGCGCCTTTTTGTGTTTCCCAAATAGCTTCTATAGCCGCAATTTTAGCGGGCTGGTGATGAAGTGTATTTATGCCATGTAAATCGCCGACAAAAATTTGCAGAGGTATAAAAATGGCGATAAAAAATAACGCCATTTTGAACATTACTTTAGCATGCTCTACCGATTTTTTGTGATATAAAAGCCAAGCCGAAACGCCGCAAACCACAAAAGCGCAAGTTAAATAAGTGGCGAGCACCATGTGGCAAAAACGGTAAATGAATGACGGATTGAAAATTATATCTATCCAATTTGTCGGATAAAAAATTCCATCTTGAATGATGAAGCCTTGCGGCGTGTGCATCCAACTATTTGCGGCAATAATCCAAAATGCTGAAATTAAAGTGCCGATAGCCACAATTATTGTCGAAGCAAAATGCATTTTTGGTGAAACTTTATTCCACCCAAAAAGCATGATGCCTAAAAAAGATGCTTCTAAGAAAAATGCTGTGAGAACTTCAAAGCCAAAAAGCGGGCCTAGGATATTTCCTGTTTTGGCCGAAAATCCTGCCCAATTAGTGCCGATTTGATAAGATAAAACCACGCCCGAAACCACACCCATACCAAAAATTATCGAGAAAATTTTAACCCAAAATTTATAGATTTCTTTGTAAGTTTGGTTTTTGGTTTTTAGGTACAAGGCCTCGACACAGGCGAGATAGCCAGCAAGGCCAATGGTGAAAGCGGGGAAAATTATGTGGAAGCTAATAGTAAAAGCGAACTGAATGCGAGCAAGCAAGATTGGATCAAATGTCATAAACAATATAATTAGACTTTAAAAACCAAGAAATTTTATAAAAATTCTAAACAGGGTCTATATGAGTCATAACATTTAAAACTGGTAATGCAACCATGATTCTATCTCTTACTTCTAAAGCAACGCCATGACCTTCTTTCACAGTCATTGCGCCGTCTACTTCTATATGAATATCCACCAAAATCATATCACCCATTTTGCGAGTTCTTAAATCGTGGCAGCCTTTAACTTTTGGAGTTTCTTTAACGATATTAGTAATTTTTAAATTTTCTTCTTCTGACAAAGACTTATCCATCAAGTCATGCAAAGATTCCCAAGAAAATTTCCAACCGGTTTTCACAATCATCAGGCCAACAATTAATGCGCCAATAGAATCTAAAACTGGATAACCCATCAAAGCGCCAATAATTCCCACTGCCACAACCAGTGATGAAGCAGCGTCAGATCTTGCATGCCAAGCATTTGCTATCAGCATTGATGATTTGACTTTTTGCGCTACCCCCAACATATACCTGAATAACAATTCTTTGGATATTAAAGAAAATAGCGCCACCCAAAGTGCTATAATTTGTATCGAGCCATATGCGGCGTGGAAAAGAATTTTGTGACCCGCAGACACTAACATAGCCACACCAACCGCTAACAGAGATACTCCCAAAAATAATGAAGCCGCAGTTTCATATCTTTGATGACCATAATGGTGATCATCATCTGCACCTTTTTGACTGTGATGACCAGCAAATAAAACTACAAAATCTGCAAATAAATCTGAAAGAGAATGAATACCATCAGCAACCAAGGCACTTGAGCCCGAAAAAATCCCGACAAGAATTTGTACAAAACTTAAAGTTAGATTTAAGAAAACGCTAACCAATGTGCTTTTTTTAGCAGCTTGTTCTTTGGTTGGAGAGGTTATTTCAGAATTTGAGATGTGTTTGTGCATTGTATTTTATTTTTAACTTAAAGAGATCTCTAAGATTGTCACTGATGCAGGATGGGTTTTGCACATTCGTAACTGGTGGCCCACGCCGAGTCGAAACCACTTGAAGTTTCCTGTCATGCAGTTTCTTACGCGGCAGGAACCTTCAGGTGTTTTCAACTCCGCGTGGCCCACCAGTTTACGATAGATATAACAGCACTATTCTCTAATCATAATTTACAAAATTACTTCCGCTAATTTTTCCGCATCCACCAATTCAACTTCTTTAGCATTACAAACATTCGCTAAATCTTCTAAATAAACTTCCAATCCATTAACCTTAGCAATCTTAATTTTTTCTACCGTTGTCTTCATCGAAATATTTTGTTCCGATTTAAATTTACGAACTTCAAAAATCACCTCAAGCATTGCTTGACCTGTTTTTAAGACCTCATCATTGGCAAAAGCATCATTCACTTTCGGCCAATTTCCTCTCGCATTTATTGAGCCAATTTTTGCAAATTCTTCAGCAAAAATTGTTGAATAAATTTCATCACAAATGTGAGGAATGAAAGGAGCAAAAAGTTTGAGAAGTGTGTTTAAACAAATTCTCAAAGCCAAAATTGCACTTTGTTGTTTCGCTAAAATTTCTTGTTTTTTTGCATCTGTAAATTCAATGCCAGCAAGCTTTTCTGCCACTAATCCGTAAGATCTAACTTTGCAAATTTCTAAATAATTATCGCAAAAATCTTTCCAGAAAAATTCTTCAATTTGCTCACGCGCTCTAGCATATTCAAACTTTTCAAATTCTTCTGTGGCGCGTTTTACGGTTTGTTGAAGGCGGCTTAAAATCCATAAATCAGAAGCTTCACTAATCCTGTCATCCCGAACAAAGTGAGGGATCTTATGAGGCTTTTCTCCAAGAATACCAAAATTCATCGAAGCAAATTTCGCCGCATTGAAAAGTTTAGTAATCAATTTTTGACCAATCTTAAACACCTCTTCCGAATAAGCTGTGTCTGCGCCAAGATGCGAGGTGGAAGCCCAATATCTCACAATATCCGAACCTTTTTCTTCAATCAAAGAAGTTGGAGTCACCACATTTCCTTTCGATTTACTCATTTTGGTTTTGTCCGAAGCCAAGCACCAGCCTGAAATCATCAGGTTTTTCCATGGAATGGAATTTTGATGTAGAGTCGCTTTAACCAAAGTGTAAAAAGCCCAAGTACGAATAATTTCATGCGCTTGCGGGCGCAAATCTGCGGGGAAAAGTTTTTCGTGGCGCTGTTTGTCGAAATAAATTTCGTCCGAAATTCCTTTTGAAGAAAGTTGCGGTGAAATTGACGAAGTAGCCCAAGTGTCCATGATGTCGGTTTCTGGAAAAATCGCATATTCCTCACCGTCTTTCGTTGCGGTATAATAATATGGCTTTCCGATTCCATCGTTAATGACACTTGGTCTATAGTTTTCAAAACCTTTAGGAGGATTTTGCAATGGATCTATTGGCAACTGATCAATATCTGCGACTATTATTTCTTCAGTAGTTGGGTCGTTGTTTTTTCTTACTCTCCAAACCGGAAATTTCACGCCAAAAAAGCGTTGACGAGAAATGCACCAATCCCATTGCAAACCATCAATCCATTGATCGATTCGCACTTTCATATATTCAGGAAACCAATTGCATTCATTGGCTTTG
>CAMCME010000076.1 GCA_945875925.1 Rickettsia typhi
AAAAGATTGGTAGTTGTGGCTGAGTCAGCTCCGCCGCCGATCTCAACTTGAGCAAGGGAAAGCTGCGCCTAAAAACCAAAAAACAACCAAAAATTATCAAAACTGCGAACCAAAACGCAGAAAAAATCAAAAAAATTCTAAAAAAATTCTAAAAAAATTCCAAAAAAATTGAGTAGGAAATTGCTAAAAGTTCTGAGTTAGATTTTTTTAGTTTAAATTTTTTTGGAAGTTAGATTTGCGACAGGCTCATAAGTTGGACCGCTGGTATTTGCGGCATTTGAAGATGGAGCTAGATTGCAAGTTACCTTTGCGCTATCAGTTTTTTGTCCTGCTAAAGCGTTTAATTTTTAAACATTTTGAGGGTTATTGTCATTCCAAGCACTAATCACAGCTTTATCAACAGCTTTTGTAGTTGAAAAACCGCTTTCCAAAGTAGGTTCATACCAAAATACCAATCTATCTAAACTCGCAACTCAAGAATTTGTGGTGAGATTTCTTGCTACTCTTAAGCCAGATTCACCAACCAATCTTGAAGCTTGAGTAATGCCTGCAACCAGAATTCCTATGACCAAAATTGCCACAGAGATTTCGATTATAGAAAAGGCTTTTAAATTTTGTCTCTTCATAATTTAGGTGATTGGTTCTTTGTAATTTTTTTGTTAAGAATAAAATAATGGCTCAAAAATAAATAAATCAATGATTTGAAAATGATTATTTATTTCTCAGCCACAATCTCGAATGTAACTATCACATCATCTTTCACACCACTAGCTTTTTGCACATCTGCATTACCAACTCCATAAGCGCTGCGTTTAATTGTGGCTTTACCATTGGCTCTAGCTTTTGTTGGCGAATATTCTGCAAAATAAAATTCTACGAAAGCCGCTGAAGTTTTACCTTTTATAGTTAATTTTCCATCAGCGTGATAAGTTTTTTTATCAGCTAAAATTGTAATTTTTTCAGAAGTAAAATTGGCTTTAGGAAAAGATTTTATCGCCATCCATTCCATATTTTGAATAGCGCTATTGGCTTCAGGAAGCGACATAGAAATAGAAGAAATATCAACATCAATTGCAATTTTGCTTTTAGCTAATTGATCTTTATCAAAAATAATATTGCCCGAAAATTTTTTGAAAGAGCCGTTAATATTAGAATTATCTTGAGCAACTTTAAATTCTAATTTGCTTTGTGCGGCGCTGATTTTCCAAGCGTTGCTTTGCTGCGCATTTGCTGAAAAAGAAAAAAGAAGAGCAGCACAGATTGTTAAAATTATTTTCATTAATTGGAGTTCTTAAATTATTTTACATCAGAAATTGCACTTGCAATCTCTAGTTCTCAAAAGATATATTAATAGCCTTGCTTTTATTTTAAGCAGATTTTTCTCTCGATTTTTTTCAAAATGATTCGCTTTAAAAATTCACAAAACAAAATCTTTTTTTCACGGGCTTCTCGCCTAAACGCTTCTTCTGAACGCTTTTTATTCTGCTGTTGTTAATTCCCTTCTGCTGTAAATTTTCTCTTTTTAAAAATTAATTTTTGAATGCTGATTTTTCAGATTCATTAGGTGATTTCGCTTTTTATACCGCTAAACTTTATGACATTAAAACCAATAAACGCTCTGCTTATTGTGGCGCTTGGACAGATTAATTTTCTGATTCACAATCACCATTCTTCATCGCAAAAACTAAAAGAATTTTATCAGAAATCTGACAGGTTAAAAGAAAGTAAAGACGCAAAAAAACTTGTTTCGACAAGCTTGGGAAAGCAACTTTCAGCTCGAATCAAAAATATCAAACAACCAAATTTACAAAGAATTTTAAGATTCGCGAATCATCAAAAAGATCAGATATTTTTGCTTGAGAAAATTAATCTCAAAAGCAGCTTTGAAAAATTCTTAACCTTTAACTTCTCGAATATTGACTTTGTTTGTTTTGGTTGTTGTGGCGACAGACATTAAATTTAAATACATATAAATGTGTGGTAGAAAAAATCAGTCATCTAGAAATGATAGATAGATTAACTTGGAAATATTTAAAAATGATATTGACTATCAATAGCAGTGATAATAATATTCATTTCCAATATTTTTTAAGACTTATGAAAATCAATTTTTCTCATTACAAAGTTTCTCACATAATTGCTTTTTCCTCGGCGGCCCTAGTACATATAGGAATTGCCGCTTGGTCTATGATGCCTTCTGATCCAATCGTGATCAATCAACAGGCAATTCAAGTTAGTTTTGTGGCGCCTTCAGCGAATAATCAAAAAAGTTCAGACTCTGCTCACAAAAAAATCGCACTTAATGTTGAACGCGAAAATGCCATTAAACAAAAAAGAAATAAAGAAACTGAACAAGCTAAAAAAAAATCTGAAGAAAAAATGGTGGCCGGAAAACAAACTTCTGGTCGCGCTGATCCAAATGCGACTGCAACAAAGTCAGCTGAAAGTGATCCAGTATTCGATGCAGCTTATCTAAACAATCCCGCTCCTAGCTATCCGATGATTGCGAAAAAAAGAGGAATTCAGGGTAAAGTTTTACTTGATGTAGTAGTAAAAACTGATGGCACGCCGATGAAGGTTGCCATTTCTCGCTCAAGCGGTTCATCAATTTTAGATGAAGCTGCTCTTGAAGCGGTTAGACAATGGCGCTTTGTTCCAGCTCACCGTAAAGGCGAAGTTGTACAAGCCACCGTCTTAGTTCCAGTTGAATTTAAAATGATCTAAATATGAATTTTGCTCACGCCTTAACTTCAGGAAGTCCTGTTTTATCCGCGGTTTTTCTTCTACTTATCCTGATGTCTTTCGCTAGTTGGTACATTATTTTCTGGAAAGGAATGATGTTGAAACGCGAATATAAATCTTACCAAGAATTTATGAAGAAACACACTATTAACAAGGATTGGCCAACTCATAAAGAATTGGCAAATGTTGATGGCTGTGTGAAATTTTTATTAGCTGAAGTGAAAAGCTTGCAAGCGGTTTTACCTCGTTATGACAGCCACGAAGCTAAAAAAGAAATTTTAACTATGCATCTTTTACAAACTTTAGATGAGATTCGCTCTTCTTTAGATAAAGGTTTAACCATTCTGGCATCAATCAGCTCTTCGGCTCCTTTCATCGGATTATTTGGAACAGTTTGGGGAATTTATAATGCGCTTGCCAGCATCGCAGTTCAAGGAAATGCGGGATTAAGTGTGGTTGCAGCACCAATGGGCGAAGCTTTAGTTGCAACTGCGATTGGTTTATTTGCAGCAATTCCTGCCGTTTTGGCTTACAACACTTTCGTGCGTTTGAATCGTCTTTTGGTGCAAAATATGCGCCATGTTGCCGAGCAGCTTACTGTTTATTTGTCTAATTCTAACATCAAAAACTAATGCAAGGAAATTTCGAACGCGAAGATTTGCAAGCTCCTCTAGTTGAGATCAACATGACGCCATTGGTGGATGTGATGTTGGTGCTTTTGGTGATTTTTTTGGTGACTGCGCCAATGTTGAATTCAGCAATTAAACTAAATCTTCCTAGTGAATCTGCAGCGCAAATTACTGAAGAAAAAACTATCACAATTTCAGTGAATCGCGCGGGCGAATATTTTATCGATGATGCGAAAATTTCCTATTCTGAGCTTGAATCAAAGCTGCAAGTGGCTGCAAAAGATAATCCAAAACAGCCAATTCATTTGCGCGCAGATATTGATGTACCTTACGGGAAAGTAAGTCATGTGCTGGCAACGGCTCAGCGTTTTGGCTTGGCAAATATTGGCTTTATCACTGAGCCTAAGTAAAAAAATCAACAATAAGGATCGCAATTTTAAACTTTTAAAAACATGTCAGAAAAAACTTTGCGCCTTTGGTAGATAAAGCAATATCAAATTCAATGTCTCGCCTGCTAAAAAGCACTGCGATTATTGGAGCCACATTTCCTCCTTATAATGCTTCAGCAGCTGAAGAAAAAGCCACTCAACTTCCAACAGTTACTTTAGTTGGCGGCGGATCTATACCAAATAAACTATCTATACTATTAATTTCAAACCTTTAAATCTCTCTACTTTACTAACAAAGCGTAGAAATTTATGGCTAAAGCTTATTCACTTGATTTAAGGCAAAGAGTTTTTGATTTGTTGGCGAAAGGTAAATCAAAGTTATTTATTGAAGAGACCCTTGGGGTAGCAACCAAAACCATTCTAAAATGGCAGAAGCGCTATGATGAAACTGGCATAATGGACAGAATAATTCCAAAGTCGACTAGGCCAAGAAAAGTTGATTACAAAAAAGTTCAAAAATTCGTCGAGAAAAATCCCGATAAAACTTTAAAAGAAATCGGAGAAAGATTCAAAATATCAGCTTTTGCAAGTCACAAAATAATTCGAAAACTCAACATCACATATAAAAAAACGCTTCCGCTACGAGGAGCAAAGGGAAGATTTGA
>CAMCME010000077.1 GCA_945875925.1 Rickettsia typhi
GCTATTTCTTGAGCTTCACCCTGCAGATCAGGCTGATTTTTTGTTGTCTTTAAATTATGAGCAAAGAATTAAATTAGTTGCCATTGTTGCCCCAGATATTGATCCAGAAATTCTGACTTACTTAGATGATAATTTAAAAAGCGAAGTCATTGAATTTTTAGGAAGTAAAAATAGTGCCAAAGCGATTGATCAGCTAGAAATTGATGATGCGGTTCAGGTTATTGAAACCTTAGAAAGCGAAGGAATTAGCGAAATTCTTTGCCATGTTTCGAAAGAAAAAAGAGATGAAATTGAAGAGGCTTTATCTTATCCAGAAAATTCTGTGGGACGATTGATGCAAAAAAGCTTCGTTGCCGTGAAAAAGGATTGGAGCGTTGCGCAGGCTACTTATCATTTACAAAATGCTCCTGATCTTCCTGATGATTTTCACAATATTGTGATTGTTGATGATGATTTTCGTCCAACTTCAGAAGTGAAAGTTAGTGATATTTTGAAGAGTAAAAAACAAATTGTGATGTCTGACATCATGTCGCAAGAAGAGTTGAAAAGTTTGTCAGCCAATATGGATAAAGAAGAAGCAGCGCAAATATTCAGTAAATATTCTCTTAATTATGCTCCCGTAACCGACGAAAAAGGAATTTTGCTTGGTGTAATTTATGCCAATGATGTGATCCACATCTTACAAGATGAAGCTGAAGAAGATATTTTATTACTTGGCGGTGTTAATGACAGTAACTTACATTCTTCGCCTTTTTCTACCGCTAAATCACGCGCTCCATGGCTTTTAGCTAGTCTTTTTACCAGTTCTATGGCTGTCAGTATTATCGCAATTTTCTCAGATCAAATTCAAAAAATTGTGGCGCTTGCCGTGTTACTTCCAATTGTGGCATCGCTTGCTGGAAACGCTGGAACACAGGCTTTAACAGTTTTGGTTAGAGCGATTGCAACTAACGAAATCACCAATGTTGGCGCGCTAAAAATCTTAATAAAAGAAGTTGTTATTGGTTCGTTAAATGGTTTTGTTTTAGCCACTTTAGCCGCGATTGCCTGTTATTTTTGGCAACATAATTTATATTTAAGTTTAGTTTTTGCCGCAGCAATTCTTGGCACTACAATCATCGGCGGATTCTTCGGAGCAGTCATTCCACTAACTTTGCATAAAATGAAATTCGATCCAGCAATTTCTTCAGGAGTATTTCTAATTACTATGACCGATACTTTTTCTTTTCTTGTTTTTCTTGGGCTTGCGGCGTTATTATTTTAAAAAATAATCTCTAAAAAACCTTTAAAAAAATTGCAGATTATTTTCTCGATTGATATAAAAACGCAGTCTAAAATCTTAAAGAAATTTTTTAGTATATAGATGTTCCTATTTAGATAGGCGGGCTATTTAGCGTGTAAACAAATTTTCAAAATTTACCTCTCATGAAATCAACAAAAAAACCTAGAACTTCCTCTATGGCTCTAAAACTTGACATTCCTTATCCAGAACTTCTTAAACCAAAAATTACAATTTTTGGTGTTGGTGGCGCAGGCGGAAACGCAATCAATAACATGATTCGCTCTGACCTAGAAGGTGTAGAATTTATTGCTGCGAACACAGATGCACAAGCTTTGGCAAATTCTCTAGCGCCTAATCGTATTCAGCTAGGAATTATGACCACTAAAGGTTTGGGAGCTGGTTCTTTCCCAGAAAGAGGTCGTGCGGCAGCAGAAGAAAATATCGAAGAAATTGAGAGATTTTTAGAAGGAAGCAATATGGTTTTCATCGCAGCTGGAATGGGTGGCGGAACTGGAACTGGTGGTGCTCCTGTAATTGCAAAACTTGCTCGCGAAAGAGATGTTTTAACAGTTGGTGTTGTTACCAAGCCTTTCCATTTTGAAGGAAAATATCGTATGGAAACTGCGGAATATGGTATTGAAGAGCTTAAAAAATATGTTGATACGCTGATCGTAATTCCAAATCAAAATCTTTTCAGAATTGCTAACGAACAAACAACTTTTGAATCAGCTTTCAAAATGGCTGATGATGTTCTTCACGCTGGTGTTCGTAGTATTACAGATTTGATCACCATGCCTGGTTTAGTGAATCTAGATTTTGCTGATATCAGAACCATAATGACCAAAATGGGTAAAGCTATGATGGGAACAGGTGAGGCGACTGGTGAAAACCGCGCTGTTATTGCTTGCGAAGCTGCAATTTCTAATCCGCTTCTTGATGATATTTCAATTAGTGGTGCAAAAGGCGTATTGGTAAATATGACTGGCGGGCCAGATATGACGCTATTTGAAGCTGATTTGGCTGTTAACACTATAAAAAAAGAAGTTGATCCAAATGCTAATATTATTTTCGGTTCAGCTTTTAATGAAAATATGAAAGGCAAAATCAGAATTTCTGTGGTGGCTACAGGAATTGACGCTGATGAATTTAAAAGAGAATCATCAAACATTCGCGAAGAGCCAAGAAGATTTAAAGTTGAAGTGAAAGAGTCAAAAAAAGAACCAATTAAAGAAACTAGCAAAAACTTTTTTGATATTGGAAATATTGAAGAAACAGACAGTGAAGAATTGGAAGAAATTAATGATAGCTTCAAATCAAACAAAGTTTATTCGAAAGAGCCTAATCTAGATTACGGCAAAGTTGAAAGTGCGGTTTCAAAAAAACAAATCGCGGCCGCTGAGGAAAGCGCTAATTTTTCACAAATTAGCTTCTTCGGAAACGAAGTTGAGTACGAAAATCCTAAAGCTGCAAAGATAGAAGAAAAAATTACTCCAAAACCTGAAGTTCCAAAGCCTGTAAAACCAGTTGCGGCAAAGCCTAAAAAAGAAGCTTCGGGCTTTAATCTTTTTGGCTTCATGAATAGCGGAGTTAAAAGTAGAAGTGAATCATCAAATTTTGATTTTGAAGAAGAGGAAAAACCTGTAGCAAAAGCTGCTTCAGTTTCAGATCTTCCAAAACTTCCTAAAGTAGAAAAAGTTATTGAAGAAAAACAGCAAGAAGCTAGCAAAAAGCATCGTGAATTTTTCGGATCTACAATTTTTGATGAAGAAGAAAAAGATGCTCCTGAAGAAAAAATTGAAGATGATATTCTTAATGTTCCAGCCTTTTTTAGAAGAAAGAAATAGCTATCCCATTCCTTCATCATCCTTGGCTCGTAAGAGCCGAGGATCTCATGAGTTTAAAATCCATAGACTTTTTAAATGACCAAAATCTATCTAATCAGCCCACCAAAAATTGACTTAGCAGAATTCTCTAAAAGCCTAGAAGCAGCTTTGAAAACAAGGCTAGTTCCAGTTTTTCAATTGCGTTTGAAAGATTATTCAGAAGAAGAAGTAAAAACAATTGCTCTGGAATTGCAAAAAATCTGCAAAGCCAATAATTGTTTATTTATTGTAAATGATTCTTACGAATTGGCTGTTGCAATTGGTGCAGATGGCGTTCATTTGGGTGCAGATGATGGATCGATTCAAATTGTTAAAGAAAAATCTCTTAAAGACTTTGCTGGAAAAGATTTTGTAATTGGCGCTAGCTGCTACGACTCAAAGCATCTAGCCATGGAAGCTGGAGAGCAGGGTGCAGATTACATTTCATTTGGCGCTTTTTTCCCAAGCAAAACCAAAGTTTCTCGCGGCAATCCCACTCTAGAAACAGTTGAATGGTGTAATGAACTTATCGAACTACCAATCGTTGTAATCGGAGGAATTACCGACGAAAACTGCGCGCCATTGGTGCAAGCCGGAGCTGATTTCTTAGCTGTTATTTCTCACGTTTGGGATAATCCTGAAGGAGTTGAAAGAGCGATTTGCAACCTTGATGAAGCAATTATAAGCAATACTCCAGATCCAATTACAAACTAACTCCGAGGCAAATTAATTAATGAAGCTCTTCAATTTCTTTGAGAAAGATAAAATTAAGAAAGATAAAAATTTTCTTTTACAAGAAGTGGTGTAGCGCGGTTTTTTTATCTAATTATATAACGATTTTAACTTCTTTTAGAGAGCTTGTAGGCAGGCATAACATAGGTTCCGGATAAAATATTTGTATCTCCCGCCATGTTTTCTTTATATGGCAGCTCGGTTAATTGGTTTAGAGATGAAAGAGTACGAGATGATGAAAAAGCTTTTCAATTCAACTCCATTGATAGCCACGATTTAACGGCTTGGCCAACTGCAGAAGAGCTTAATTTGGGCTCTTATACCATTTTAACTTGAAAACACCCATTTACTTACAAATTCCCAAAATAACTTTCTCGGTTAGATTTTTAACAAACTCACAAACCTCATCTTCAAGATTTTTTAATGTTTCAAAGACTTTATTTTAATCGTATTGTCTTTAATAA
>CAMCME010000078.1 GCA_945875925.1 Rickettsia typhi
GATGAGCGATTAAAGTATAGACTCTTTCCACGGGAACATCGCTTACCAATCTATCTGCAAACCAACAATCAAAAATTCCAATTTCTTCACCATCACTGTCGATTGCTCTTGAAGCTGGCCAACAACCTACGGCATCAGAATTTTCTAAAGCATGAAGCATGTGTTTAGTATAATTATCATCAAGATAATCATGAGCGCCATGCCACATAAAATATTTAGTTTTTGCCGAATCCAAACAAGCCTTAAAGTTAGCACTTCCACCAATATTTTTTTCCTGTCTTATATAAAGTAAGTTTGGATGTTTTTGAGCTAATTCTTGGCAAATTTTCGCAGTATCATCTGTCGAAGCATTATCAGAAACAATTACTTGGCCAGCTTGATTAATGCATGATTCTATTGTTTGCCTTATGTAGCGCTCTTCGTTATAAGCAGGAATACCAATGGTCAGAAGCTCTTTATAATATTTCATAAGTTATTTTTGAAAATTCTCAATCTGATCTAAGGTAAATTTTTTCATATCTATCTTTCCCGCTAGATAATTTTTATACCAATCTGCAGTCAATTTAATTGTTTCTTCAAAAGATAATTTTGGATGCCAATTTAATTCAGATTTAGCGCGGCTATTATCTAGTTTTAAAATTCCTGCTTCATGCAATTTACTGGCATCTTCATTGATTTTGTAAGAACCAGTTTCGAGATTTTGTAATAATAATTTTGTTAAATTTTCTACATTAACTTCCGCCGCCGAATTTGGTCCGAAGTTAAAAGCCTTAGCAAAAACATCACCTTTTTCGCAAAGATTTTTGGTGAGTAATAAATATCCATAAAGTGGTTCTAACACATGTTGCCAGGGTCTGATGGCATTTGGTGATCTGATTTCAACTTGTTTTTGTGACCTGACACTACGAAAAATATCAGGAATAATTCTATCAGTTGAAAAATCTCCACCACCAATAACATTGCCAGCGCGCGCCGAGGCGATAAAAATTCCCTCTTTTTCAAAAAATGAACGGCGATAAGAAGCAGTCAAAATTTCGGCGCAAGCTTTGCTAGATGAGTAAGGATCATATCCGCCAAGTGCATCTTCTTCTTTATAGGGATAATTTATTTCTTTATTTTCGTAGCATTTATCAGTTGTGATACTCAGAACAGCCTTAACACTTCCAGCTTTTCTAGCCGCTTCAAAAACATTAAGCGTGCCAATAACATTAGTTTGATAAGTTGTTAGCGGATCTGCGTAAGACTCTCGCACCAAAGGTTGTGCCGCCATGTGCAAAATAATCTCTGGTTGAAAATCTTTTACAGCTTTAGCAATTTCTTCGGAATTTCTAATGTCGCCAATGATTGATTTTTCTAGGCTCTTCTCAACTTCTACTAAATTAAACAAACTCTCTTCATCAGATTTTAAAGAATATCCCACCACTTTTGCGCCAATTTTATTCAGCCACAATGCCATCCACGCGCCTTTAAATCCGGTATGTCCGGTAAGAAATATTCTTTTCCCTGAGTAAAAATTTTTTAACATTCTTTAAAATAATTTTATCTAAAAAGCTCCAAAACCGCCTTTTCTACCGATTCTTGATTACTATTTTTATCGAGAACCATCTCTAATAAATCCGATCTCTGGTTAAAAATATTTCTAAGATTAAAAATCTCATAGCTATTTTCATCTGGATATAAAACGGCAATTTTTTTCTTACCAAAGCATAATAAATCACAAATTCCACTTCTAAGTGAAATAGCTCCATAGCAGGTCAGACTGATTGCAATGACCTCATCTAAAGATTTATTAATCTTAATAACATCATCTTGTTCGAATGCAGAATTATTTTTCTCTGCATTTATCAAAACCTTAAAACCAATAGCAGTAAAACTAGATATTATATTTTTCCAAAAAATCTCTCCCACCTCAGCACAAGTTGCAGCTGTAGGAAATAAGATAATAGTTTTTTGAGAATTAAGATTATTTTCGTTAAAAAAATCCTTAGCTTTATTCAAATTATAAATATCAAAATTCGGCACAGCCATTTCCGCTTTCATGCCCAAATTCAGCATCATCTTATAAAGATCAAGCAAAGTTAAGTCCTTATAACCCAAAATTCCAGAAACAGTTGATAGACTTGGATTAAGCTCGGGATGAGCAATAAAAATCTCGCCTTTTTTTATTACAGCTGAATTGCAAATTTTGCTATAATCAGCATATTCAAAAGAGAGAGATTTTAAAGAAATACAAAAATCAATATCACGAAACATTTTGGCAATTAACTCATGATTCTGCTTAACAAGAACCGCAACCTTCCCACCATTTTTTACTTTAAATGCCGCTATTAAAGAGCATAAAAATAATACATCTCCTATTGAGCAGGGCATCAAAAATACCCAAGTTTTATCATCAGCACCACTTTTTTTAACTAAATAAGCTAGCTTCAACCTCAATAACCTATATCTCAGATAATTTTTAATGAGATCTTTTGTTGTTTTAAAAAATCTCATAAATTCTCATCTATTATAAAATTCACCACCAAATCTCCATCTCTTTCTTTATTGATTGCATGAGCGGTTTTAAGGCCAGATGGCTTATTATCATTGATTAAAATTCTCTCTCCGAATGGCAAATCAAAAATTATTTTATCATATCTAATATTATTTTTTTGCATGAAAGAAATGGTCTGATTTTCGTAACTTTGATTTCTCGAAGTAAGAAAAATTATTTTGTCAGAAGCTGGTATTTTAGCAAAAAATTCCAGAACTCCTTTTAGTAATTTATCCTCGCCATGAAGATGGCCGTTATGCTTCGCAATAGTGCCATCAATATCAATTAGCCAAGTTTTAGGAAGCGCAGATAATATGATGCTAGATTCACTCATTAGATCACCTCGTTTAAATAGAGTAAGCCATTGTAAAAAGAAGCGCATACCGAATCATAATCTTCCCATGCGTAAGTAGTTAGAGAGAGCCAAATTAAAGAATGAAGAATTTTTATTTTCTTAGGATCAGACTTGGTTATTTCAAAAAATACCTCTTCCATGTTTTCCCAATTGCTAGAATCAATACGCAATAAAACTTCGTCTCCTGTTATTTCTAAGGCAAAATTTTTACGGTTAAATTGGTCGTAATTTCCAACCACTGAATAATAGAGCTTCGCCCAATCATAATCCTTATCACCATAGAATTTTGTATTGCCGAAATATCCTCTTGGATCAATAAAAACTGGATCAACTTCTTCATTTCTAATCATGATATTAGAAAAGGTCGGATCTCCATGAATTAAGTGAAATTCGCTAGGAAAATATTTTTTTACTAACTCAGAAAATTCTTCTTCAAGAAAGAAAATATTTTTACATTTTTTGCCATTAATAGTGATAAATTCGCGATCTGCAAATGGCACTAAATTTTTTACTTTAGAAATTCGATCAAAAGTTTTTTTAATATAATTATCTAGGCAATCCTCTTGATTGGCCTTAATTTCAGGAGATAATTTGTGAAGTTTCTCAAGCTTAGATGTGATTTTTAGTAAAATTTCTTTTTTCTGAGAAGCGGTAAAATTTTTATAATCAAAAACATTTTTACCATCGATTTTCTCCATCTTAAAAGGCTCAAAACTGAAAATGTTTGGAATATCTTTAAAACCCAATTCAAGCACCTTTTTATACCAATTAAGCTCATCAACCATAATTGCTTTGCCGTAGTCATTTATGGCTAGTTTGGTTACAAAGTCTTTTTCAAAAATCATTTTGTTAAATGGTCGACATTTTGCTTCTTTAGAATCGTTTTCATTGTAAGAAAGCATGGTTCCTACTTCCCTAGTATCAGAAAGAGCAAAGTCATCGAAGGAAATATTTTGATTTTGCAACCATAAAACAAACTCACCTTCTGCGCTTAAATCAATAATTTCTTGCTTATTCTTGATCAAAAATAATCCGGCAACCCCATATTCTTTTGAAGGAGTTTTAACGAATTTTTGATCAATAAAAGACCATCTACATTCAAAACTTTTTGATAAAGCTACTAAGTTGCGATCTATGGCTTCAGGAATTGCGGTTTTTTCAGAAAATAAAAGATCGCACCAACTTAAGGCAAATGGCTGATCTTGAGGTATGAGTTTCAAGGCTTGTTGAATACCAGAACAAGTTCCTTTTTTATCAGCTATTACCAGCTTATA
>CAMCME010000079.1 GCA_945875925.1 Rickettsia typhi
TCTTGTTAAAAATAAGACCAATTCACAAAAGACGAATCAGCCAAGAGAGCTAGAAAACAGTACCTATAAAGAGTTTTAATAACAAGAAAATGATGCGAAAAATTACAGAAATTTAGATGAGGTTTTTGGGTGGATTTGCGACAGGCTCAATATGTGGTATTTTTCTTGGATTCTAGGAACTGCTCTAGCTGTTTCATTCAGCGTGTTAAACGCTCTTTGGCATGAAATTAAAAATGAGAGTGGTGAAAAAGTTTGCAGTAATAGCTGTGGCTCTAAAAAACATTTTTAAAGAAAAAATAGATGTTTGGCCAAATAGAAGATTGCGTTATTTTAAAATATGACAAGCAAGTTCCGCGCTACACCAGCTATCCAACTGCGCCGCATTTTAGTGCTAAGGTAAATTCTGATGTTTATGTGAATTGGCTTAAAAATTTACCACAGCAAGAAAGCACCTCTCTTTACATTCACATTCCATTTTGCAAGCAGCTTTGCTGGTATTGCGGATGCTATACTAAAGCCACTAAACGCTATGCTCCAGTTGAAGATTATTCTCATATTCTAGCGCGCGAAATTCAGTTGGTTGCTGAAATATTAAGCCAAAAAAATCATAAAGTTTCTCACATTCACTTTGGTGGCGGGTCGCCAACCATATTACTTCCAGAAGGGTTTGAATTTCTGATGAATATTATCAAAGACAAATTTGAAATTTCAGATAGCGCCGAAATTGCCATTGAAATTGACCCCAGAAATATCAATGAGGAAAAAATTTCTTCTTACGCTAAAGCAGGAATCAATCGAGTTAGTATTGGCGTGCAAGATTTTAATCCACGAGTTCAACTGGCCATTAACCGCGAACAATCTTTTGATGTGGTTTATGATTGTGTAAAACTTTTCCGAAAATGTGGCATTAAAAGCGTCAATCTAGATTTGATTTACGGCTTGCCCAAGCAAAGTTTGGAGATGGTGAAGAAAAATATTGATTACTCGATGTTGCTAAACCCCGATCGCATCGCTTTATTTTCTTATGCTCATGTGCAATGGAAGAAAAAGCACATGAGATTGATTAAAGAAGATGATCTTCCTGATTCGGTAAATAAGCTTAAAATGTACAAAGCGGCTGCCGAAAAATTGCATCAAGAAGGTTATGTTTCAATTGGTCTAGATCATTTTGCTAAAAAATCAGATAGCATGGCCAAAGCTTTTGGTGATGAAAAATTAAAGCGTAATTTTCAGGGCTACAGCACCGACACTGCTGATAATGTGATTGGACTTGGCGTTTCTGCAATTAGTTATTTGCCTTTTGGATATGCTCAAAACACTCTTGATTTTGCTGAATATGAAAAAAATATTCTCAGAGGAAATTTATCTATTGTTAAGGGAATTGAAATTGATGCAGAAGATAAGATGCGTAAAAGAATTATCGATGAATTGATGTGCTACATGGAAGTAGATTTAAAAGTAATTTGCGATTCTTTTGGTCTTGAAAAAAATTACTTCGAAAAAGAAGTGTCAGAGCTAGAAGAACTAAAGCAAGATGGCTTGATCAGAATTAAAAATAATGTCATTAAAATCAATTTAGCTGCCCCGCAAATTGCTCGAGTTGTATGTTGTGTTTTTGATAAATTCTTTAAAGCAGATAGTCAGAAACATTCAAAAATTTCTTAGAACCTTAAAAAAATTCCTCTTAAATTTTGTTAAGAGGAATTTTTACATAATGAATTCCATTTTCTTCAGCTAATCCAAATTTTCCTGCTCTTAAATTTATCTGAAGTGCTGGAAATAAAAGATTTGGAACTGCTTTTCCAACATCTCTTTTATTTCTAGTTTCCACATATTCTGCTTCACTGATTTTATCATTTACCAAAATATTATTTTGTTTTTGCTGCCCAACGCTGCAGCAAAATTCAGCTTCTTTACCATTTTCTGGATAATCATGTCCAATGAAAATTTTGGTATTTTCAGGTAGAGAAAGAATTTTTTGAATTGAGTTATAAAGCATTTTAGCACTTCCACCAGGGAAGTCGGTTCTTGCAGTTCCAAGCTTTGGCATAAAAATTGTATCGCCAACAAAAATTACATCACCAATTAAATAGCTGGTGCAAGCTGGTGTGTGTCCAGCGGTGTGAATGGCTTTTATTTCAAGATTTCCAAGAGAAAATTTTTCACCATCTTTTAACAAATAATCAAATTGCGAACCATCAATCGGAGTGTCTTTGGCAATATTAAAAAGAGGCACCCAAAATTTCAGAACTTCTTTAATATTTTCTCCAATAGCAATTTTTCCACCAAGCTGATCTTTTAAATAGCTTGCCGCAGTAAGGTGATCGGCGTGAATATGTGTTTCTAAAATCCATTCCAAAGTTAAATCATTTTCTATGATATATTTAATCAAAGCGTCAGCACTTGAAGTGGAGGTTTTTCCTGAATGCATATTATAATCCATTACTGAATCAATAATGGCGCATTTTTTACTGGTTTCATCAATAACCACATAAGTAAAAGTGGCGGTCTCTTTGTCGTAGAAATGCTGTATTTTCATAATTTTATAAGTTGCTTAAATTGATAAATTGAATGGTTTCTTGAAGCAAAATTGAAATCGCCACGACTATTACAAACAGTGCGAATATTTTTTTAAGTTTCTGGCCATCAAAATTTTTACTCAAGAATAAACCAGCCAACATACCAAAAATTGTTAGTGCCATGAAAATTGAAAGAATGCTCCAATCTATTTTTATGCCAGAAGCCAAATCTCCTTGAAATCCAATCAAAGAGTTGGTGGCTATGATTGCAAGAGATGTTCCGATGGCTTCTTTCATCCTTAATCTAAATAGGGCAATTAAGGTAGGAATTATCAAAAACCCACCTCCAGCGCCCACCATTCCAGTTAAAAATCCTATAGCAGCGCTGCCAAATATTAGTTTGTGAAGGCTTAAAGAATTATCCGTTGTTTGATGAGTTTTTATTTTTATTGGCCTCATCATAAAAGTTGCAGCTAAAATCATTAGCATCGCAAATAACAGCATTATGAAAATTTCTTTCGGTATTTCTAGAATTTGGTTTGGCAAATTTGGAACAATTAAAGATCTTGTGAAAACGACGGAAAGTGTTGCGGGGATTGTGAAAATTATTGCTGATTTAACATTAACTAAGTTTTTCTGGTGATAAGAAATTGCCCCAACAAAAGCTGTGCTGCCAACTATTAAAAGTGAATAAGCTGTCGCGACTAATGGCGGAATTTTAAAAAAATAAACCAAAATTGGAACTGTCAG
>CAMCME010000080.1 GCA_945875925.1 Rickettsia typhi
AACGGAATAATTAAGAAATTTAATCCAAGAGCAAAGATTATCACATCAAAATTCTCACAAGTTGATTTAAAGGAAGTTCTTGGAACCGGTCTTTTTAATTTTGAAGAGGCAAGTAAAGCTCCGGGTTGGCTCAAAGAAATCAGAGGCGAGCATGTTCCAGAAACTCTTGAATATGGAATTACCAGTTTTGTTTATCGCGCTAAGAAGCCTTTTAATCCTGAAAAATTCAAAAAATTAATCGATCAAGAATGGCCGGGAGTTATTCGTTCCAAAGGATTATTCTGGCTTGCTACTAGATATGATTACGCAGGAAATTGGTCGCAGACAGGAGCAATTTGCAGAAACGAAATGGCTGGGCTTTGGTGGGATGCCGTTCCTAAATCACAATGGCCGGAAGATGCAGAATCAAGATATGAAATCAAAAATAATTTTAGCGGACAACATGGTGACCGCAGGCAAGAGATTGTTCTGATCGGAATCAATATGGATAAGCAAAATCTTATCAAAATGCTGGATGATTGTTTGGTAACAAATGAGCAAATGCAGCTTGGCAAAGTATCGTGGAAGAGGCTCAAAGACCCGTTTCCTGAATGGAAAACAAACAATTAAAAAAAATGAGACCAGATAATCAAAAGCTATTGCGGCCCACAGTATACAAACTTTCATTTCAATCGCACGGAAACCACACTCACTTTAGTCTGGGTGAAGTTAGCTTTGCTTGCCACGATTCTAGTTGCACTACGAGTCATGATGTAAAAGACAATGACGAAGAGCATAAACAAACTATTGCAACAAATGATGAGGGATGCCCTTGCTGCCTTGCCGCAATAGATTTAGACGAAGTTGCAACCGCATTAAATGAAATAGCTCAAAATCGCGGCAATCTAGAAAATCATGGCAATTCTTTAGTAGAATTGGGCGACTTTTCTTCTGGAGCACATTGGGGAATTTTTCTTGGAATTTCTGGTCCGCTGGCTTTAGTGGGCTTAACTGCTGCATTTAGAAATATAGAAGGAACCTTAAACAACCGACAAATACTCAAAAAAGCAATTGCTGGTCTTGCAAAAGATATTGAAGAAAATCGAGAACAAAATGTTGGAAATGATGTAATTAAAAGGCTCGAAGCATTTAAAGAAACTTTAGAATATTCAGAATTTGATACCAATTTTAACCTTGTTGTTCCCGGTTTTATAAATGGCGCCGCTTCAACAATAGTTTTAAGTTCAGCGATAGCCAGTTCTCCTTTTGCGCTTCCTGTGATTGCGCTATATGCCGGATGCCAAACCATGAGAAATGGTTATGATTTATACAGAACATGGAACGAAATTTTGCCCGAAAAACTTAGGGAAAATATCGATCTAAATATGCGGGTTGGTATCAGAAAAATAAACCAAATCACCGACTCAAAAAGAAAATTTTACGCCGCTAACACTTTGGGATTTGCCACCTTTACCGCGGGAGCAGTAATTACAACGGTTTCAGCGCTTTCTGTGGTGGGAGCGCCCGGATTGGTTGTTGGAATTCCCCTGCTAGCAGTAGGAGCCGTTTCAACCGGAATAACCAACAACATATGGACTGGTAAATTTAGGCCACGCAATGGCGATCTTGGAACTGATCGCACAAAATTAGATCTAGAAACAATTGAACAAACAATTGGCAAGAAACGTGAACTTAAAAAACTACTAAAAAATTACAGAGATAGGCATTTACCAACTAAACCGCTTAGAAGCTTTGGATCGTCTTTGTTGTCATCTTTGCCTTTTTTGAATGAAGAAGGACAAAAAATGCTTCATAGAGCAAATCAATCAAGAATCTCTGAATCTACTAGCAAAGATGAAAGCAGGTTAGATCTGCTTGAAAGGGTTTCAAACATTGCAGAAGTTTTTGGATCTCAAGTTGGCCAGCCTGAAAAAAGAGACGAGCTTTTAAAAAAAATTTCAGGGTTGGAGGAAATTAGCAAAGATGATAAAGCTAGATTTGATTTAACTATTTTAGACACAAAACAAGATGATTTGCTTGGAGAAATTTTTGAAGCCTGCAAGGAATTAAAAATTGATGCCATGGTGCTCGAAAGATTTATTAAAAACGCCATTCTTAAATCTGATGATGAGCATGATACCAGCATAAAAAAACAAGATGCTTTTTTAGAAAAGCTTACAGAAAAAAGTTTTTTTAAAGAATGTGGGGGGGATGATCTTATGTTTATTCTTGCAGATCCAGCTCTAGCAAAAGATCAAGAGATGAGAAAATATTTTATGGAAGCGCTGGATGAGGTTTTACTGTTTGATTGCGTTAAAAGGCTAGAATATGAGCAATATGGGTTAAACGACTTTTATTGGGCTCTTAAACAACAAAATAAAACGCGTTCTAGCTTGCCTGCTGAAGGTGGTGTTGAAAATAGCTCGCCTGATTTTGAAAATTGTAAAATTAAAGTTCAAGAAAAAGAATCCAAATCTGTCAAACTTAATCAAGAAACTGATTATATTTCTTTGCACCAAACTTCTGCTCAATTAACTCAAAACAACGCAATTCTGAAAGCTCAAGAAAAAGAATTAAAAGATACGGAAGAAAAAAAGTCTGATAAACAATCTGATGAACAAAAGTCTGATAAACAATCGTCGCATTTTATTTTTCCATATTATGGAACCCAATGTAGTCCAATAGAAAAAAGAAAGACAAAGGGAGGGCGGCAGCCGAAATCAGTGCCTGAAAAACTTTTAGTAGAATTAGAAAATATTTATGTATCAAAAGTAGATCAAGGTCTGGCATCTGAAAATCCGCGAGCTAAAACTAACTATCAACAGAGTGAAGCATCTAGATTTGCCACGTCTCCCTCAAGCTATGTTTCTTCTACTGTTGCCGATCCTTTAGGAGCCTGTCGCAAATCCACCCAAAACCTCATCTAAATTTCTGTAATTTTTCGCATCATTTTCTTGTTATTAAAACTCTTTATAGGTACTGTTTTCTAGCTCTCTTGGCTGATTCGTCTTTTGTGAATTGGTCTTATTCTTAACAAGAAT